>JBFGZH010000145.1:0-6821 GCA_041586895.1 Psychromonas sp.
CCCGACGCACATCACTACACCATAAAAGAACAGCAGCGTATCCCATTCGGCATTGGAGATACGTTTAAAGACATCAAAGGGTACCACTGAGCCAAGACGTTTAAGTGCCTCTTGGTCATGGTTGGCTAATGCGCGTCTGGTTTTTTTGGCCAGTGAAGCGGGGAGGGTGCGGCGCAGGAAATAGCCGAAGATCTGCAGGTAAGCGAGCCCCATCATCATGCCCATTACGGGAGGAAAATGAATAAAGGCATGGAAGCTCACCGCTGTTGCTATGGTTAATAAAAACAGCAGCACAATACGCCGCGCTCCGCGTTTTAACTCCACATATTCCTTTACCGTTTCGGGTTGGGTTTTAGGGACAAAGCGGGACATGATCAACGCGGGTAACAGGTAATTAGCAGAAGCGGGAATAAACAGTGTTAAGAACTCATTAAAAGAGATCAAGCCGGTCTGCCAAACCATCAGCGTGGTAATATCACCAAAGGGACTGAATGCGCCGCCGGCATTAGCGGCAACAACAATATTGATACAGGCCAGGTTAATAAAATTACTATTGTCTCCTGCCACCTTCATCACCACGGCACACATTAACAGCGCCGTTGTTAAGTTATCCGCAATAGGTGAAATAAAGAAAGATAATAGCCCGGTCAGCCAAAACAGGGTTTGATAATTAAAGCCTTTACTTACCATCCAGGCTTGTAATGCATCAAATAAGCGCCGCTCCTCCATGGCATTGATATAAGTCATGGCGACTAATAAAAACAGCAGTAACTTGGAATATTCAAGCAAATTATGATCTAAAGCCGCCAGTGCTATTTCAATATCGGCCTGTTGATCGAGGGTAAAGCCAATGCTTAGCCAGATAAGACCGGCAGCGAGTAACACGGGTTTTGATTTGCGCAGATGTAAGAACTCTTCCGCCATCACCAGGATGTAGGCGAAAGCAAAGATAATTAACGAAGCATAACCAATCGTTGAGTCGGTTAAGTGTAAGGTATGCATAGTGGCAAATGTTGGAGAGCTAATTGATATCCCTAAACCAGCAAATATAACCTGTTGTTTTTTCATGTTTAATATCTGCTCCTTGATAACTCTCTTAAAATAAGAGTAGTACACTGGCCGCTGTTTTTAGCCCTTTAATAATACCTGGCTCTCATTTGCAGAAAATAGCGGAAAACAATATAGGGTGGGGTTGAGTAGAGAGGAAGATTCAATGCTTAAGGAGCGCCTTACTGCAACTTTCTTTGCAGAAATTTTCTTGCTTGATATTTCACATAAGGTAAGTAAATAATGGCGCTGTAATGACCGGATAACAGATAAATGGTGTCCGGATTGCCTATTTTTTTCTGTAATGCGACTCCCTTGTGAAAAGCAACCGTTCTGTCGAAAACGGCTAAGATCATCAGCGTCTTACCGGCATCAATATATTGGCCATAGTTTAACGGGTCACACTCTATTGCTGCGCTTAGTGCCTGCTGCAGCTCCTGGACGCTGATATTTTTTTTCGCGAGCAGGGCTTTTCTCTCGTTGCTAATTTTGTTTTCATCGGTGTGGGCGAGAATATAGGCAAGATCGCCTCCGGCCAGGGCAATCACGCTGGCGGACACGCGTTGATCCAGGGCGCTGAGCAGGGCGCTCTTGATGCCGCCCATGCTCACGCCAAATACGCCAATCCGTGTGCTATCGAGCTCAGGGCGGCTTTCAATCCAGTCTAGAGCCTGTTTGTGATCTAAGATAATCTGGCGCATGATTTGATTGGGATGGGTAAGATAGCCGATCTCTTTATACTTGTTTTGCCTATGTACTATGGCAGCTGCAAAACCATGCCTGGCGAAGTAACGGGCAAAGATCGACGAGATACTGTTATTTCCGCCAAAAATCGGCAGTACCAGAATAATGGGGACTTTTTCTGCTGAGTTGAGGGCGTAGTAATCAATAGTGATTTGATGCTGCAGCTGTAGCGTGTCATGGCCTGAGGGAAAGCTAATTTGCTGCAGAGTATAATGGTTATTTTTACCAAGCAGCTTTGTTTTATAGTCACCCTGATATTTGTGGTGGGCATAACTGGCTTTTATCGCCTCCGGAAGAGCGGGGGGAGGGAGATAGTCTGTATCTGCCGAAAAATATGCGCAGCCGCTTACAAAAAAGAGCAGCATAAAAATAAACAGCGTGTTGATCAGATTTTTCAAGCGCACCCTTTCCATAAGCTCTCCCGGGGGATCTTTAATGGCTATTGATAGTTTAGACCTGTTACTTATGGAAATGCAAAATCAGCTTAGTCGCTTGCAAGTTACGGCAAGTGATTTTTATACGCAGTGAGCGCGGCATTTGTTGCTATTTACTGATGCTGCTTCTATTCAATCTTTCTGCCGAAGCGTATTTTTAAGACTATACTGGGAAGCAGGTAATGCGTTTGCTTCCTAAATCGTTAGCTATATAATGCGCGCTTTAACTCATAGTATAAGAAGCGTTTTGAATGAACAGTATTGAACAAGTATTGGTGGCCCTGCGCCGTGTTATTCGAGCAACAGATCTGCACTCCAAACATCTTGCCAAGACAACCGGGTTAACGGCCCCGCAAATATTATTACTGCAAACCATTCGTGATAAGGATGGCTTCACTATCGGTGAGCTGGCCAATGAAATGAGTTTAAGTCAGGCCACGGTAACCAGTATTCTCGACCGCCTGGAAAAACGCGGACTTGCCTACCGTGAGCGCTCCAAAGAAGATAAGCGTAAAGTGCATGCCTACCTGACCGAACAGGCGATGGAAGTATTAAAGGAAGCACCGATTCCTCTGCAGGAGCACTTTGCCCAACAGTTTGGAAATCTTCAGGAGTGGGAGCAGACGATGATCATCTCTTCTCTACAGCGCGTTGCGCAAATGATGGATGCTCAGGATATAGATGCGTCACCATTATTACATATAGGTTTATTGGATCGACAAAGTCCCGCCATCGACAAAACTGAAGCATCGAAAAAGAAATAACTGTTCGGCCAGCTGTTGCTTCGTTGCCTTAAAGTGTTTGAACGCTGGCGTTTTGATAGTTAGCTGCGCGTTGCCTTGTTTGTCCCGGCGTTTCTGCGAATAACTGCTTGTAGTGGGCATTAAAGGTACTGGTATGAAAAAAGCCCAGATCCAGCGCCAGATCGGCAATGCTCAGCTCACTCTCATTTTTTAAGAGAATACGTCTTATCTCGTTAAGCCGGCAGTCTCTGATGTAGTGAACGGGGGAAACACCGAGCTGCTGCTCGAAACAATAGTGCAGGGTTCTTCGGCTGACATGGGCAATTTTGCACAGCTCGGTGACGGTCAGCGGATAATGGCCTGTCTGTTCAATATGGCGGCGTATGGCTGTTATGACTCTGTGTTTGGTGGGACGCACTACCTGGACCTCTTTTAAGCCTGGTTCTGTCTGCGCCAACAGATCGGCAACTTTGGATGCAATCAGTGGCTGTAACTTGGTTAACCGGGAAAAGTTGTTATTGAGCAGTGGGTTTTGCAAAGTCGCCTGGTTGTTATTGAGCAGTAATTGAATCAATTTTGCCAGCTCGTAACAGACATAGTTATTGGCTTCAGAGACTAATATTTTATTGGCATTGTTCAACCACAGATCGGCATCGAGCCCGGTCATTTCAGCTAGGATGGTATCTTTGTCTAATACCAGACCAAAAATATGAAAGTCTTGTGGCGTCATCAGCTCAAATTCGACACCCGATGGACGGATCATTAACTGCCCGCCAGCAATCTCATTGCTGTTTATCTTCGGCCTTTGCGGCTGCAGCGAGAAGCCAAGCCAGATACTGTTGTCATTGACGCAACATTGCTGGATCAGTGTCTGGCTGGTAAATTCTTCAAAAAGGTGTATTCCGCCTAACTTTAATTCATCCAGGTAACCGCTAAAGGTACCGCTGCTGTGCTGGTTATAGCGCTGCTCCCATTGCACCAGGCTTTCTGCCTGCTGGTTGACGTCAAAAGTGAATGATTTGCATCTCTGCAGTGCAAGTGGCGGCCTGTTTTGGTGCGTTTGTGTAAAATTCATTATTTTCACCCTCCCGATATTAATGCATCACTTTGATGCATCTCTTAGCTAACCGTTTGTTTCGAAAATGTTTTAAAAGTTTGCACAATTGCGTTATCCATTTGGAACGATCTTCGCTGCTATCTCATTAGGTTCTCATGTTTATGCATGCAAAGTTTACGCCTAATTTAATATTCGAGGTATTCACAATGTCCAATTATCGTTATCAGCTCGGTAGCCAGGTTTATCAGTTTGCTAATCTTGCTGATGTGATGGCAAAAGCGTCTCCTTTAAGATCCGGCGATCAACTGGCCGGGGTGGCAGCGCTCTCCGCTGAGCAGCGCGTAGTCGCTCAGATGCTGCTTGCCGACCTACCCTTGAAGGTCTTTCTTCAGGAAACCCTGATTCCCTATGAAAGCGATGAAATCACGCGGCTTATTATTGATGAGCATGATGTAGCAGCTTTTGCCGAGATTAGCCATTTTACCGTTGGCGATTTTCGTAACTGGCTATTAAAAGAAACTACCACGGAAGTTGAGTTGGCAAGAATTCGTCCCGGCATTACTCCGGAGATGGTCGCGGCGGTCAGTAAAATTATGCGCAATCAGGATTTAATCCTGGTCGCTAAAAAGTGTCAAATCATTACTCAGTTCCGCAATACTATTGGTTTGTCCGGGCATTTATCAACACGTCTGCAGCCGAATCATCCGACGGACGACGTTAATGGCATTGCCGCCTCCATTTTTGACGGCTTAATGTACGGCAATGGCGATGCGGTGATCGGTATTAATCCTGCGACGGATAGCGTGTCGCAGGCGGTTAAGCTGATGAAGTTGATGGATGATGTCATTCAGCATTATGAAATCCCCACCCAGTCCTGTGTGCTGACCCATGTCACCAATACTATTGAAGCCATTGAGCTGGGCGCGCCGGTGGATCTGGTTTTTCAGTCTATCGGTGGTACGCAAGCGACCAACCAGGGCTTTGGCGTCAACCTCAATGTGCTGAATGAAGCTTATCAGGCGGCTCTGGAGTTAAAGCGCGGTAGCGTCGGCAATAATCTGATGTATTTTGAAACCGGGCAGGGCAGTGCGCTGTCAGCCAATGGCCATCATGGTGTTGACCAACAGACCTGTGAAACCCGTGCTTATGCGCTGGCGCGTAAGTTCAACCCCTTGCTGGTCAATACTGTGGTCGGTTTTATCGGTCCGGAATACCTGTTTGATGGCAAGCAGATCATTCGCGCCGGCTTAGAAGATCATTTCTGCGGCAAATTACTTGGCCTGCCGATGGGCTGCGATATCTGTTACACCAATCATGCCTATGCTGATCAGAATGATATGGATAGTCTACTGACCCTGTTAGGGGTGGCGGAATGCTCCTTTATTATGGGCATTCCCGGCTCTGATGACATTATGCTCAATTACCAGACGACCTCTTTTCATGATGCCCTTTATGCCCGTCAGGCATTGGGCCTTCGCCCGGCCCCCGAGTTCGATAACTGGCTGAAGAAGATGAATATCTCGCCGCAGGATAACCGCTCTCAACTGACTAACGAACTGCCGGCTAGCTTTGCTAAACCCTTACAAATGATCCAGGAGGCGTCATGAATAATGTTGTGTCAATCAATCAAGAGATTGTTCATAAAGATCCATGGGAAAAACTGCGTCAGTTTACCGATGCGCGGATTGGCCTTGGCCGGGTAGGGACCAGTATTCCAACGCAAGAGTTGCTGCGTTTTCAGCTTTCTCATGCCCAGGCGATTGATGCCGTTCATGTGCCCTTGCATGTCGAGCAGCTGTGTGAGCAGTTTGCCGAGTCGAATATCTTACAGCCTTATCTGCCGCTGCAGAAACTGCACAGTAAAGCGCGCGACCGTATGGAATATCTGCAGCGCCCGGATTTGGGGCGCCAGCTTGACGAAGCTTCTATCTATCAGCTTCGTGAACAGCGTAAAGAAAAGCCCTATGACCTGGTTTTTGTGGTTGCCGATGGCCTCTCTTCTTATGCTATCGCTAACCATGCTCAGGCGTTTTTAGAAATATTGATCAACAGTCTGCATAAGGAGGGAAATAAAGAGTGGAAAATTGCCCCGATTTGCGTTGTCGAACAGGGCCGTGTGGCGGTCGGAGATGATGTCGCGGAAACGCTCAATGCTAAACAGGTGGTGTTACTGATTGGAGAACGCCCGGGACTGAGCTCCCCGGATAGTATGGGCCTGTATCTTACCTGGAATGCTAAACGCGGTAGCGAAGATTCGCTGCGCAACTGCATCTCCAATATCAGACCGGAGGGACTTAACTACCAGGCGGCAGCACATAAGTGCAGTTACCTGTTAAAGGAATCGCTGCGTTTGCAGTTATCAGGTGTGAACTTAAAAGATCGCTCTGAGAGTGTGCAGCTGGAAAGCAGCACGACACAACAATTTTATTTAACTATCTAGTCGTAATGAAGAGGAAAAGTGATGTCAAGTAATGAAGAGTATCTTGCTCAAAGACAATTGAAAAAAGGAGCCGCAGGTTGGATTTTACTTGCCGGTCTGGGGGTTTCCTATGTTATCTCGGGTGATTTTGCGGGATGGAATTTTGGTATCGGACAAGCCGGATGGGGAGGCTTTGTTGTTGCCGCTGTGCTGATGGGCATCATGTACTTAACCTTGGTACTGTCTCTGGCGGAAATGTCGGCGGCGATTCCTGCTGCGGGCGGCGGTTACAGTTTTGCCCGTCAGGCGATGGGACCCGCTGGTGGCTATCTTACCGGACTTGCCGTGTTGATCGAATATTCACTTGCACCGGCTGC
>JBFGZH010000146.1:0-6811 GCA_041586895.1 Psychromonas sp.
CAACCGAGTTGATTGTTATGTCGAGGTGAAGAGCTGTACGCTGCTGGAAGCGCGTTTGGGTGAAGGTCAGGGCTTTTTTCCCGATGCGGTGAGTCAACGGGGGCAAAAGCATCTGCGCGAATTAATCGAGATGAAACAACAGGGGCGTCGCAGTATGCTGCTTTTTGCCGTATTGCATGACGGTATTAAGTCGGTGCAGGCGGCAGGGCATATCGACGAGAAATACGCACAGTTATTTGAGTTTGCCAAACAACAGGGGGTAGAGGTCCTTTGTTGTTATCCGAAATTTACACAGGCCTTATTTAAAAATAACTGATTTACGGCACCCTGCATAAAAATGCCGGCATGAAATGCATAACCTGTTGGCAAGGTATTGCCGCTACCTTTCGGCAGGTTTTATTTAAGGGCGGCTTGATGAGGCCAAGGGTTATCCGGGCGCGCTGCAATCCGAACGGTGGAATGAGAGAGTAAGCGGCAAGCTATAGCGAATAACCGCAGCTGATATCCATGAATACTGTGTTATTAATTTGTAACATTGTTGTTACTTTTCTGTAAGTTTGCTGTCACATTTGTTCTTTAAAATGTTTACAACCTTTGGGTTTTAACCAACATTTACTTACAGAGCGGATATCACAATGAGCAAAGAAATATTCAACCCCACTCGCTTCAACAAAAGCGATAACCCGGATTTCAACCGGGTACTTGAAGCACACCTTTCACGCCGTAATATTTTGAAAGGCGGCTTGGGTCTTGGGGCTATGGCGAGCTTTGGCGCCTTTGGTTTAGCGGGTTGCGTTTCAAGCAGAGATTCAGATGCGAACACCATTCCCATTAGCGGTATTAAACTTGGGTTTAACTCCATTGCCGGTTCAAAAACCGATGCGGTGAGTGTGCCGGAAGGTTACACCGCGCAGATTTTAGCGCCCTGGGGACAGCCACTCACTGCTGACGGCTCTGCCTGGAAAGAAGATGGCAGCAATAATGCCGTAGATCAAGAGAACGCCATGGGCATGCACCATGACGGCCTGCATTTTTTCCCGCTAAATGATCAAGGCACTGACGGTGTACTTTGTGTTAACCACGAATACATTGACCAGAACGCGCTGCACCCTGACGGCAGCGATGCCGATAGTAACGGTATGCGTAGCAGCGTTGACCAGGTGCGTAAAGAGATCAATGCCCACGGCGTGGCGGTGCTACGCATTCAGCTGCAGGAGAGCGGTACATGGCAGGTGGTGGATAACGATCCGCTAAACCGCCGCTACACGGGCGCGAGCACGATCAATATCTCCGGTCCACTGGCCAACTCCACTAAGTTACAAACGCCTTTTTCTAAGGACGGCAGTCAGGCGCGCGGCACCCTGAATAACTGCGGTAACGGTTATACGCCTTGGGGCACTTACCTGACCTGTGAAGAGAACTGGCCCGGCTACTTTATTAATACCGGCACCACTACGCAGGAGCAGGAACGCATCGGCATTGAGACTTCCGGAACCAGCCGTTATGGTTGGGAAACCTTAGCTGGCAGCGCAGAGGAGGTGGATGATGAGTTTACCCGTTTTAACGTCACTCCTAGCGGTGCCAATGCGCTGGAGGATTATCGCAACGAAGCTAATGGTCATGGTTACATTGTAGAAATCGACCCGCTCAGCGCCGATTCACGCGCCGTTAAACGCACCGCACTGGGACGTTTCCGTCACGAAGGTTGTACCTTTGGCAATCTGACTGCCGGCCAACCCATTACTTTTTATTCCGGCCATGATTCGCGTTTTGAGTACATCTACAAGTTTGTCAGCGAGGCGCTATGGGATCCGGCAGATGCCAACCCAAGAGATCGCCTTGCCGCAGGCGATAAGTACATGGATGCCGGTACCCTGTATGTGGCCAAGTTTGGTGCTGATGGCGTCGGCACCTGGCTGCCACTGACCATGAGCGGAGCCGCTAAGGATGGCGGCACGCTGGCTGATCACTTTGCCAGCCTGGAGGAGATAATCCTTAACACCGCTGGTGCAGCCGACCTGGCGGGTGCAACGCCGATGGATCGCCCTGAGTGGTGTGCCGTAGATCCCATCACTGGCTCGGTTTACCTGACCCTGACTAACAATACTAAGCGTGACCAAGGCGCAGGCACTAACCCTGCTAATCCGCGTTTGCACAACAAGTTTGGCCATGTGATCCGTTGGGATGAAGGCGAGGCGCACACTGACTTCACCTGGGACATATTTGTCTTTGGCTCAGACGCGGTGGGAGATGCACAAACCAACCTGTCTGGCCTGAACGAGTTTAACCAGTTCGCCAGCCCGGACGGTTTGGCCTTTGACCAGCGTGGTATTCTGTGGATCCAGACCGATAACGGTGCTGACGAAGTGGAAGCCTACACTAACGATCAGATGCTGGCTGTAGTGCCATCATCGCTAACCGACACAGACGGCAATCTGGATAGCGTTAATAGCGAAAATCAGGGCGAACTGCGCCGCTTCCTTGTTGGCCCCAATGGCTGTGAGGTAACGGGGTTCACCATTACACCTGATTACCGGACCATGTTTGTCTCCATTCAGCATCCGAGCAACTGGCCGTACACGGCCAACGCTGCAGAAGCAACGCCTGCCGGCATGAGTGTGCGACCACGTGCATCTGTGGTCGCTATTCGCAAAGCCGACGGCGGTGCACTGGGCGT
Organism: Psychromonas sp.; assembly: GCA_041586895.1. GTDB lineage: Bacteria > Pseudomonadota > Gammaproteobacteria > Enterobacterales > Psychromonadaceae > Psychromonas. Next base: position 2,678 of record JBFGZH010000146.1, read on the forward strand.
ATAAACTCAGCCTTTAGTTAAAACAAAAGCAGGCCGCAGGGCCTGCTAGTTATCATTTTAAATATTCATATTGTAAGGAGAACACATGGCTGGGATCAGTATTTGGCAACTTGTCATCATCGCCATCATCGTTGTGCTACTGTTTGGCACGAAACGCCTGCGCACATTAGGTGGCGATTTGGGCAGTACCATCAAAGGGTTTAAACAGGCAATGGCCGAAGATAAAACTCAGGATGCCGACTTTAACGTGAAAAATGACGCTGATACGGCACAACCTGAGCAGATCAAACAAGCACAGGAGCGCAGCTAACGGTGTTTGATATCGGATTTTGGGAGCTAGTGCTGATTTCAATGGTCAGCCTGGTGATCCTTGGACCTCAACGTTTGCCACAGGCGGTGCGTTTTGTACTCAGTTGGGTACAGCGCTCTAAGCAGGTTGTCTTCGAGGTGAGCAGCAAGCTGGAAAGCGAATTGGGCTTGGAGCAGCTAAATCAAGATCTTAAGCAAGGTAAGAGTCGCATGTTCGACAGCAAAATAAGCGCTGAACTTAATCAGTTACAGCAGTCAATACCAAAGGTTCGCCCTCGAGCAAGCCATCCGCCAGCAGCAACTGTTAGCCCTGCACAAGCAAAACCAGTAAGCAGTGAAACGTTAGAGAAAAAAGAGAGTACGTTATGACAAAGCAACCTTTTGTCTCTCATCTGTTAGAGCTGCGTAAGCGATTGTTGCTGTCGATGGCTTGGCTGCTGCTCTGCTTTTTAGCTTTGCTCAGCTTCGCCAACGACATCTATCAGTTGCTCGCGACACCTTTGATGAGTAGATTACCCGAAGGCACCAGCATGATTGCAACGGGGGTCGCCACTCCCTTCTTCACGCCGCTGAAGTTAACCCTGTTCACTGCCCTTGCCCTATCGGTACCTATGATCCTCTATCAGGCCTGGTGTTTTGTCAGGCCCGGCCTAAAAGCACAGGAGCGCTACCTGTTTGCACCGCTGCTGTTATCCGGGTCAATGCTGTTCTATTTGGGAATTGGTTTTGCTTATACGCTTGTGCTGCCCACCGTCTTTATCTTTCTTACCGCAAGCGCCCCCGAGGGGGTGGTCATCGCCACGGATATTAGCAGCTACCTGGATTTTGTGCTGGCACTGTTTTTAGCCTTTGGCCTGGCGTTTGAGATTCCCATCGTGGTGGTATTGCTGTGCAAAGTGGGGATAACAGATGTGGATACATTATGCAGGTCGCGCCCCTATGTAGTAGTCGTCAGCTTTGTGGTGGGCATGCTGTTGACACCGCCGGATATTATTTCGCAAACCCTGCTGGCCATCCCTATGTGTTTGTTGTTTGAGCTGGGGCTAATAGTAAGCCGACTGCTGGTGAGGGAAGCGCAGCAGGTGGAAGTGTTGCTAAATTAGGGGTTTTTATCAGCATTGCCGGGGACATCCATATATTGACTCTTCTTAAGTCAACAGCTTAAGATTTTAAACCTTTGGGTGTCCCATCTTTCTTTGTTATCCTATTTTTGGGGTAAATATCCGTGAGCAATTCAATATGTCTTGCGGCGTGTTCGCTCGTTTACTTCACACTTCGTCTCGCACACTAGAAAACAGGGAGCAAGGTGCCTGGCAATTTATCTGTATTTTTCGATTTTGCCTTGCTAGGATCATTCTTTTATTCTCTGTTAGGTATCTCTTTTGTCTGTTTCTGCTTCTACTTTAAAAACACACCTGAAAAAAGCTCTGTATAAAGACCAGTTTCGTTTTCAACGAAGAATTGATGGCGCACTTAAGCAACAAAGCACTGAAAAAGTTGAGCACGCCTTAGCTGAGATTGCCTGTGATATTCAGAGCTCTATCGACCAGCGTGAGCAGCGTTTTAATAATTTGCCTAAGGTGAGTTACCCGGATCTGCCGGTCAGTCAGAAAAAAGCTGAAATTGCCCGAGCGATTGCTGATAACCAGGTGGTGATTATTGCCGGGGAAACCGGCTCAGGTAAAACCACGCAGATACCTAAAATTTGCTTAGAGTTAGGGCGCGGTGTCAGCGGTCTGATTGGTCATACTCAACCCAGGCGTCTGGCGGCACGCACAGTCGCCAACCGTATTGCCGAAGAGTTGGACTCAAGCTTGGGGGAAACGGTCGGTTACCGGGTGCGTTTTACCGATAAGGTCAGTGAGCGCTCTTATATAAAATTAATGACCGACGGTATTTTGTTGGCTGAGATTCAACACGACCGTTTTTTAAGTCAGTATGACACTATTATTATCGATGAAGCGCATGAGCGCAGCCTTAATATCGACTTCCTGCTCGGTTATCTGAAACGCCTGCTGCCACGTCGCCCGGACTTGAAGGTGATCATCACTTCCGCAACCATAGATCCGGAGCGTTTTGCTGACCATTTTGCGGACCGTAACGGCAACAAAGCGCCGATTATTGAAGTGTCGGGGCGCACCTTTCCGGTGGAAACCCTGTACCGTCCGCTGGAAGAGTATGCTGGCGGCGATCAGATCGAAGGCATCTTTAATGCCGTTGATGAGCTGCAGCGCATGGGGCGCGGTGATATTCTGATCTTTATGAATGGTGAGCGGGAAATTCGTGATACCGCTGAGGCCCTGATAAAGCGAAAATTAAGAGATACTGAGGTGTTGCCGTTGTTTGCGCGTTTAAGCGTCGCTGAGCAGAACCGTATTTTCCAGTCGCATCGCGGTCAGCGCATTGTCCTGGCCACCAATGTGGCGGAAACCTCGCTGACCATTCCCGGCATTAAATATGTCATCGATACCGGTACGGTGCGCATCAGCCGTTATAGCTACCGCACCAAAGTACAGCGTCTGCCGATTGAGCCTATCTCGCAGGCCAGTGCTAATCAGCGTAAAGGTCGCTGTGGACGTGTCAGCGAAGGCGTGTGTATCCGTCTTTATGGCGAGGATGATTTTCTGTCGCGTCCGGAGTTTACCGATCCGGAAATTCTGCGCACCAATCTTTCCTCGGTGATCCTGCAGATGCTCTCCCTGGGACTGGGGGAGCTCAATAAGTTCCCCTTTGTTCAGCCGCCGGAAGACAGAAATATTAAGGATGGCTTGTCACTGCTTGAAGAGCTCGGAGCGGTTAATTTACAGGCCAAGGATCCGCGTAAAAAGCTGACCGCGCTCGGCAGACATTTAGCCAAACTGCCGGTCGACCCGCGTCTGGCGCGTATGATTTTAGCGGCCAATAAGTTTGGCTGTGTCCATGAAGTGATGGTGATAAGTAGCGCCTTAAGTATTCAGGATCCGCGCGAGCGCCCGCTGGATAAACAGCAGGCCTCGGATGAAAAACACCGCCGTTTCTATGATAAAAACTCCGATTATATGGCCTTTGTGAATCTCTGGAATTATCTCAAGGAGCAGCGCTCTGAACTCTCCAGCAGTCAGTTTAGAAAGATGTGTCAGAAGGAGTTCCTTGCTTATATGCGCGTGCGCGAATGGCAGGATATCTACGCGCAGATTAAACAGGTCACCGATGAACTGGGCATTAAAGTCAATACTCAGCCGTCGGATTTTGATGCCATTCATCAGGCCCTGCTTGCAGGGCTGTTATCGCATGTCGGCTTTAAAGATAAAGAGGCGGAATACCTGGGAGCACGCAACAGTAAATTCTATATGTTCCCGGGATCCGGTCTGTTTAAAAAGCAGCCGAAATGGACCATGGTGGCCGAGCTGGTGGAAACATCCAAATTATTTGGCCGCATTGCCGCGCGTATTAAGCCGGAATGGGTCGAACAGCAGGCGCAGCATCTGATCAAACGCAGTTACAGTGAGCCGCACTGGCAGAAAAAGGCCGGGGTGGTTGCTGCCTTTGAAAATCAAACCCTATATGGGCTGCCGATTGTGGTTAAACGTAAGGTCACTTATACCCAGATCGACCCTAAACTGTGTCGCGAGCTGTTTATCCGTCATGCTTTAGTGGAAGGGGAGTTTATTACCCGCCATCAGTTCTTTAAAGATAATCAGGCGTTGCTTGAAGATATTGAAGAGCTCGAGCATAAGTCCCGGCGTCGCGATATTCTGGTTGATGATGAGGCGCTGTTTGAATTTTATGATCAGCATATTCCGGCTGAGGTGGCGAGCAGTAAGCAGTTTGACAGCTGGTGGAATC
>JBFGZH010000147.1:0-6791 GCA_041586895.1 Psychromonas sp.
AAAGCCGCACGAAGGAAGTTACGTTGTGGCGGTGGTCGATGGTGAAGCGACATTTAAAGAGTATGGAAAGGACCGGCACGGCGCAAATCTGCGACCGCTGAATTATCAATATCCGGTAATAAGGATGGGTGAAGAGGATAAAATTGTCGGGGTGGTTGTCGCCACCCGTCAACTTTTCCCAAACTAAAAATGTCTTAAAATAAAAACAAAAAGCACGATGCGGGCGTTTCGTTATAGACAGCCAGCTTAAATATCTCTATTATTTAGGTATTCAAAAAAATAGTAAAAACCCGTTCCGATTGGTTATAAAACTGACCGTAACGGCAAAAAACGGACGAAAAAAAACCTGTCGGTGTGTGGCGCACAATATGACAGGTTTCTTAGACGTTCACCAATGCACCAACAAAAAAAACAATACAAAGGTTCCACAACAACCTTTATTTTAACAGTTGGTGCAGGATTGGCAAATATATTTAACTGTTTTTAAAAAAAAACTGTTAAACATATCTGCCGTGTGAACTCAAGTCGTCTTACCATTAATTAATGCAACCCGTGTTTCCGGGTTGGCGGTGAGATTTATTAACATGGCGCAATATCAGCAGTTAACCTTAGACGATGTAGACAACGCATTAGATCTGCTAGATCCGAACATGCCCTACCATGAATGGGCGCAGATAGGCCGTTCCCTCTATTCTGAGTTTGGCGAACAGGGGCTTGATACATTCCAGCAGTGGTCAGAACTAGGATCTTCATATAAAGAGCGCGAATTTAAAGCCTGGCGCAAAAACTTTAAACAGGTAAAACGCACCACTATCGGCTCATTTATCCGCGCGGCGATCAATGCGGGCTGGAAACCTGCCAGAAAAGAATATACCCAGGAAGAAAAAAAAGCCTTTGCCATCGAGCGGCAAAAACGCATGGCCGAGAGCGAGAAAAAACGCAAGCTGGCCGAGCAGGCGCAGTGGCAGGCACTAAAAACAGAACAGCAACTATTTCACGACCTACCTAAAATCAGCAAGCAGGCCCATATAGGAAATTATCTGGCGGGCAAAATGCTGCACATGGCGTACCAGTTTAACGACCTGCGCCGCTGGGAAAATGAAAAGGTAACGGTCAAAGATTCCGGCTACACTTTCTACGCTTCATCAACAGTGCGCGCGCTTTGGTCCGACCTGGGCAATAAAGGCAAGTTCTGCGGTTTTGAAAAACTGGCCGACCGAAAAGGCAAAGAGTCCGGAAACCAGAAATTCGCGTCAGCAGACGCAATGACTGAAATTGGTTTTACCAGCATCGGCTATACAGAACAAACAACCCGCGTATTTGTCGGCGGCGGTTATGCAAACTGCCTGGCCGGGCACATGGTTACAAAAGAGTGCTGGATTTCGCCGGTCGGTGAGGGCCATATCCCGACCATTATTCACAAACTGCGCAAACAGCATCCAAATATTCAATTTATTGCCGCCCCGGACAACGATAAACAAGGTTTAGCATCGGCCAAAGAAGCACAAGGCCCATGGACTGTGCCGGCAATGGCTGGCGCGGACTGGTGGGACGTTTGGCGCAACGAGGGCAATCAAGCGCTGGCCGCGCAAATTGCCAATATTCGCGGCTTTGAATTGATTGTCAGCAATAGCCGTTACCTGGATGCACCTATTAAACCCGGCTTAAACCTGCTTGAATCCGATATGGGAACCGGCAAATCGTATGCTGTTAAAAACTACATTAAAGCCAACCTGCAGGCGAAAACGCTGATCATTTCACACCGCAAAGCGCTGGCGCAAAGTCTAAAAACATCAATGACCAAAGACGACAAGGGCATTGACGTACAATATTATGAAGATCTGATTGTTAAAGGCAGCAGCGACCAGGGGCAATTTTTACGCCAGGCTGATTGCCTGGTTATCTCAGTAGACAGCTTATATAAACTGGTCGGCTCACAATGGGACACGGTGTTTGTCGATGAAGCAGAGCAAAACCTGGCTCACTATTTTGCTGAAACCAACACCTATGCAGAGCAGAATCTTAACATGCTGCATTTCCTGTTAACGCACTCAAAAACGCAAATCCTTGCCGACGCGCACCTGGGCGAACTGACTAAAAATTTCTGTGCGCAAATCGGGCTGAACAGCGGCGTGCACTACCACAATGAATTTAAAATCGGCACCGGCAAAACCATTAACATTTTTGAAAGCAAGAACCACCTGTCTGAGTTTGTTAAGCAGCAGTTGATCCAGGGACAAAAAAGCTACATTTTTGCCAACTCAAAAAGAGAAGTGAAAAATCTGGCGGTCGAGCTTGAGCAGGAGCGCGAGCGCGGTCATTTTGACGGAAAGATCCTGGTGGTTCATGCAGATCTCAAAGACGACCCAAAGGTAAAGGCAGCTTTAAAAGATATTGAAGCGGCCGTGCCAAACATTGACATTATCATCGCCTCACCGACACTTGGCACCGGCTTTGATATTCCGGCACATGCACATAAATTCACATCGACAATAGGCTTTTTAAACTCAACGGTCGGCAGTGCCGAAGAAGGCCATCAGGGACTAAACCGCGCCCGTGATGTGCAGGAGTTCAATGTTTACATCGACCCGGCGCAACGCAGCGAACCGACCGATGCCGACTTTATCTATAACAAATTAATCGATGAACGAGCAACCGAAACCATCCGTTTTTTAAATATCGACCCGAAAACCGGCGATTTTGCATCGCGCAACCCGTTATTTGAATGGTTGTACTGTGAAGTAAAGGCGCAAATGAATGTCTCTAAAAACGATTATAAAGGCCGCTTTATCGAGCTGGCCGAGAAGTCCGGCTACACCCTGAATTTTATAGAAAAAGATGAAATGGGGGCCAAAATGGGCAGAGAAGCGCGCGAAGTTGCCAAGGAAAGAACGGACCGGATCGCGCTGCGCGAAATACAGGCGGCAAAATGCCTGTCCGGGGATGATTTAAACGCTATGAATATGAACAGCGAAGCCTATACCAGTGAAGAGATTGTAAAATCGCGGGTTGCCTACGATATGAATATTTTTGATGCCAGCAATGATGAACTTGACGCCCTTTACGATTTCGCTAAAGAGACTTATAGCGAATACCTGCAGCCGGGGGAAAACTACCGTTTTAATGCGCAGGATGATGCACCGCTGCAAATCCCGGCTACCGACCTGGAACTGATTATTAACGCGCTGACCTTCAAGCAAAGCAAGTCTCGATTTGTTAACAGCCTGAAACGCCTGTCCTTAGTAACGCTGAGCCCTGACACGGTAAAATCATTGGACCGCCGAGAAGTAAGCCAGGCAGACAAAAGCCGGGCCAACTGGCGTCACCAATCGATTAAACGCGCGCACTTGCTCAAAATACTAAAAGCTGTTGGTCTTGATGAACAGTTAAACTATAGCGGCAAAGAGTGGAGCGAACCGACGATCAAAGCCAAGCTGGTTAACTGGCTGAAAAAACCGAAAACACAAGACGAGCTGTTTAAATATTCCGGCGTAACCGTTACCGAGAAAGCCAAAGAAAAACCGGTGCAGTGGATCAACAATTTCCTGCGCAGCGCTGGCCTACCAGTTAAAGCGCTGGGCAAGCGCCGCGTTAAAGGGAAGGCCACCAATGTTTACGGACTGGACGAACAGGCACTAGCAGCAGTCAGAACACTTGTTTTATTAAGGGCGCGCGGCATCGAGCAGCACATGGCTGAGCGCGAAGAAAACAGCAGCAGGGTGAGTCATACACTGTTAATGCAGGAAGTGACCGAGTTTATTAACAATATTAATGATGGCATGGCCGACGAGCGCCATCTAAGCCGATTTGAGCGTCTTATGGGTGAGGTCAGCGTATTACGCCACCCGGATATAGTACGTGAGCACCTGCAGCGCGCATTTGCGAAAATAGCACCTCATTTAAGTGAGAATTCGCCTGTGGATAACCTGTTGGCAAGTGATCCACCCTTGCCGACTGTTATTAGCAATCCAATTCCCCAGGGTGGATCACCCACGATCCCCGACAACGCCAGCAACCACGCGGCTTACAGCTTGAATAGAGAGGCAGAGAAAATTCAAACCTCCCTTTCTTCCCCTGCTCAAAACTGGAATGAAAAAAGGGCGGTTGAATTGACTGAAAATGTTATTGCGGCGGTGACAGATAAGCTCGCGCTAAACAGCCGGTTTATGGCCGATTTGATAAGCAGATATCAGCCGGCACTACGCTCGACACCGAAGCAAACCTTTATTGATTGGTGTTTGACGCTGCGCGATCTCTATCTTGGAGATTTCAGCGCTAATTTAAGCAAAGATGATGTTTACAAATTAATGCAGCTAGGTTGAACAAGGGGGAACCATGGAAGAGGAAAAAACTAAGGTTTATGTCACACTCGACACAACACATCACACCTGGAATGTAATGTCGATGGATAACCAGTGTCTATATTACAATCACAATATCGACGCAATGGACGATTGGCTATACAAGCACCAGGATAAATACCAGGAACAAGCGGCCTGAATACCAGCGCGCAGATATAAAAAAACGGGCGTTTCGCCCGTTTTGCAAGGTTTACGTTTAGTTAATCATACTGAGCACGCGGTCGGTGAATTGCCAGCCGTCCTGCTCAGCCACCAGCGCGAAGCCTTTAATAAAATTGCTCTGTTCAGCATTAAAGTGAAAATCGTGGCTTTTCGGTTGGTTGATATCGCCGTTATCATCGACACCGATAATTTTCATGCAACCCTCACCATTCATGGCAATAAGGTTTACCCGTTTTACATGCTGCTTTTTGCTGTTCTCGACAACTACTTTAGACGGGAATAGGTGAAAACTACAATCCCCCATCTGTTTATGACCGGTCAAACGCAATCTTGCCATTTCCGAATCTTTACGGGCTATTATCGCCCGGTAATCGCGGCAATCTTTGGTTAAACTCTCACTGCGAGTTTGGTACTTTTTACTGCTTTCCTGCAATCTTGCCGCCTTTTTCTCAAGCCGTTTATTTTCTTTAAGCTGCGCCGGATAATCTTTCAGCTGCGCTTTCATCAGAATATTATCTGCTTTCATGGTTTTGACTTGTTCGAGAACCTTTGCCGCCGCGGATTCGGCCTCGGCCATCTGTTTGTCTTTTAATTTAACCTCCTTTTTCAATGCTTCAATCTCTGCATCACGCAAATCCACCTGATCGCATACTTCGTCGTACTCTGTTATTGTTCTGTCGTTGAATTTTATCAACTCAGCGATTAACTGTTTTTGACTCCACTCGCCAGATTGTAGTCCATCAATAATTGCCTGCATAACTTGCCCCTTATTAGTCTTTTTTGATTTTAATGTTGATTTTCTTAATAGCTGTTTGAATGCCACCCGCGTGCATCTGTTTAGCTGCTTCGGCTTTAGCGCCTTCTTCATCCTCTGCCGTCACCTCTACCTCAATGACAGGGATAATTGCACCTTTGCAGAAAAACACCTCTGCGCTGTAGGTAACCGGCTCTTTTTTAGCGGTGGCGCTTTTATGTTCAGACCAGGCCGCTTCACCCGCTTCACGCAGGTTGTTTGCTACGACAAAATACTCCGACTCTATGCCGTCCTCGGTAACCCTCACATGCCAGCTGCCGTCCCCATTGTCTTTAAAGCTGAATTTCGGGAATGATTTTTTAGCTGCCGGCGCTTTTACCGGTGCTACTTGCTTAGACTCTGGCCGCGCTATTTTTTCAGCGCTTGGTAGTTCGGTAACTTCCGGGCTATCCATCACCAGCATTGGCTCCGGTTCATCAATGGCCTTAATAGTTCCAACCTGTTTACCGATGAACTGCACTAAATCAAATTCATTTTGTAGCGCTGGCTCAGCCAGCAACAGGTAATCTCTGATTGTATGAGGGCTGCCGCCAAGGTTGTTTCGGATAAAGCGGTTAGTAACCTCTATTTCAGGATCTTCTTTTAATGCCGCTTTCACTTTTTCATGCAGCGATGCGCGCGCTCCTAGTACGCGCTCCCCGTTAGTTGCCAGCTTGCCACCATCGGCTTGCCACATTGCATCATCTAACTTTTCCAGTTCTTCGATAATAGTGCCGCGTGCGGCATACTCGACAACCGGGTAATCACTGCCTGCATGGTCGATATTCCAGTTCCGGTAATACTTTTGCGCCTCGTCGCCTTCATGCCCTAGCAGTATCGACACCATTTTTTCTTCACTGTAATCCTGCCAGCGCGGATCCGTCCGGTGGAAAAGTTCAACACAGATTTTTGCATACAAGGCCCGCCCATGCTTAGCCTCCATGTTCGGCCAGTTGTTTTTCTCGATAAGGTTATCCATAAACGCATTTAATTGTGCACTGGTGCGGTTGCTGATCAGCTGATTGAGGCTTAAATTATTTGTTGGCGTTAGTGTCTGGAACTCACGCACCTTTGCGGTTGAGCGCAATTTATCAAGCGCTTTAATCACTTCATCTGCAGGTGCCAAACAGTAAATGTGATGTTTTTCATCATAATCAACCCCGCCGCGCCGTTTCGCCTGGCCTGCAAACTCAAGGGTGTATTCACCCGTTTTTTTAAATTTACCTTGCCACAGCACTTCAATAGGGCGCCGTCCTGTTACCATAATCAAGCCGATAGTTAGCGCCTGGTAATATTCAGGCATCCAGCTCTCAGCGTTCAGCATCGCGTTTGCTGTTGTCATGTAGGCGATGTAATCAATCGTTTTAACGGTAGAGTGCTTCTTTGCTACGGCTTTCTGGTCATTACTCCTGATAGTGCTTTTATCAATTTCAGGGAGCACAAGGTAACGCATTACTTCATGGTCCACTTTCAAG
>JBFGZH010000148.1:0-6650 GCA_041586895.1 Psychromonas sp.
CTACTGAGCGAACATCCTTACCTGCAGGATTTTTTTAGCGCCTTAGCGGTGGATATCGCCGCCCGTCAGGGAACGCTGGCTGAACTGCTGGCGCAGCTACCCGATGAACATTTACGCCAATTTGACCTGACGGCCGATACCCTGCTCAGCCAGTGCAGGGAATTTATCGAGCAGATGCTGGTTTTTCAGGAGCAGCAGCAGGTACGCATTCAGCGCGTGACGGTAAAAGCCGGGTTCGACAAGAGCGGGCAGCCCGAAGCGCAAGATTTAGAGCTCAGAGCCGGTGAAGTGATCTGCGTGGTCGGACCGACAGGATCAGGAAAAAGTCAGCTGCTCGCCGACATTGAAAGTCTGGCGCAACGGGATACACCGTCACGCCGTCAGATACTGCTCGATGGGCAGGTACCGGATGAGCAAAAACGCATGTCCGGTGATCAGCAACTCGTCGCCCAACTCTCCCAGAATATGAATTTCGTGATGGATTTGAGCGTCAGCGAATTTATCTCCATGCATGCCGAAAGCCGTCTGGTTAATGATGTCGCGGCCAGTGTCGAGCAGGTTTTCACCCTCGCAGTGGAGCTCGCCGGAGAGCCGTTCACCCTGGATACGCCGGTCACAGCTTTGTCCGGCGGGCAGTCGCGTGCACTGATGATCGCCGATGTGGCATGTCTTAGCATGTCCCCCATAGTATTGATTGATGAGATCGAAAATGCCGGGGTAGACAGGTTGCGGGCGCTGGAACTGCTGGTTAAAAAGGAAAAAATGGTACTGATGGCCACCCACGATCCACTACTGGCTCTGTCCGGAGACCGTCGTCTGGTGATCCGCAACGGCAGCATCGCCTCTGTTATTGAAACCAGTGATGAAGAACGAGCCGGGCTTAAGCAACTGGCGGCACTGGATGCTAAGCTGGGTCGTCTGCGCAATCAGGTTCGCCGCGGTGAGCGGATCGTCTTTGATTTACAGCAGTTCGTCAACTAAGCGTATTCTCCGCCACTTTTTATAAAGGATATAATATGTTTAAAATAAGCACAGATTGTGATTCCTGCGGCACATGTATGGAGTGTTGTCCGGTCGAGGGCGCCATCGTAGCCGGCAAGCCCTATAAAATAGACCCGGATCTCTGCGCCGAGTGCGGAGCCTGTGCCTGCGACTGTCCGAAACAGGCTATCCTTGAAGAATAACTGCAAGCGTTGTAGCAGCCGTCATCGCCTATGGCCCTACCGAGATAAGTGAAGAATTTTCAAGACTGAGCCACCATACCGATATCGGTAAACTACTTATCCACGCAGTAACAGATAAGTAAACACCAATGCTCCTACTTTATTGAAGTACAAGCAGCTTTTACAAACCGCTAGCTTAACGAACAGAAAAACAAATTATTCCGCAGTATTTGCATTGTCGCTATCTGACTCACTGCGCCACAAAATCACCTTGCACTGCGTGCAGGCATGGTAATGTTTGCTGTTATTGGGATTTTCCTTCGGTGACTTTAATACCCGCTGCACAAATTCCGTCGCGCCGCAATAACGGCAGCATAGTTCTCCCTGTTCATTTTTAGCCTTGTCGAGTTTTTGATACTCGTGCAAACAGGGCAACTTTTCCCAATCCGTCTTAGGGGCGGGTTTATTGCGAATCAGTACAAAATACAGAATAGCGATAATGGCAAAAAGAATCAGATAGGTAGACATAAATTTCCTCAGTGAACTGTTTTTAAGTAGCTTAAGCGATTTGCGATGAAGGGATCCTGATCTTATTCATGATTTTCAGGTAAAAAAAAAGCCTCACAAAATGTGAAGCTCTTTCTTTGAATTGGTGCCCGGGGACGGACTTGAACCGTCACGCTCAGAAAGCGAGGGATTTTAAATCCCTTGTGTCTACCAATTCCACCACCCGGGCGGCTATCTGTATAGTTTCAGATAAGTGGCGCGAATTATATAGTACTTTTATGCAAGCACAAGCAGTTAAAGTGAAATAATTTTATAAATGAGTTTAACTGAGCAAAAATAGAACAAGATGCTTAAGCCGCGACCCGAGTAGCTCAGCAACTTCGCAAAGCATCACCTATAATACTGCGGCTCTTGTGACTATCCTACTTTTCGTCCGACTTGCCTATTTGCTTAAAAGCAAATTTCAGGCATAAAAAAACCAGCTAAAAAGCTGGTTCTCTTATTGAATTGGTGCCCGGGGACGGACTTGAACCGTCACGCTCAGAAAGCGAGGGATTTTAAATCCCTTGTGTCTACCAATTCCACCACCCGGGCGGTTATCTGTATACTCCAGATAAGTGCAGCGAATTATATAGAAATTTCCTTCAAGCACAAGGCGTTAAAGTTAAATACTGGTGAGAATGCGTTTAACTGCTTAATAAGCAGACAGCATCAACTCCGGCGCAGTAAAGTGCCACGCAAACGGCAAAAGCTCGCTTAAAAACACAGCAACTGCGATTATTTTTAACTCCGTCACAGACTGACAAATATTCGAGTACTAGTATTTACAGACATCAATCTGTCATTTTATTGATGTTTAATACGAACTGCTTTAAAAATGTTGTATGGAGTAATAGATAATGAGACATGCTAACAACCATAATCACGCAGAGAATGGCAAATTTAATCATTCATTTAAATGGCAGAAAAATAATGACTGGGATGACCAGGAAGATATGATTCATGCCAAGAAACAGCATCAAAATCACCGCGGCCGTGATAAAGGCCATAGACGCCGTCATGCTAATGAAAGAGCCCCCCTATATACGCTGCCCGATGAAGATTATACAGAATTCGAGCAGTTTTAAATCAAGTGAATGAGGAGCTATCCGCTCCTCTTTTCTAGTCTAGCGCCTGTGAATTAGTCTTCAAAAAGCGGCATCTTCTTGATGTACTGTGTTAACAGGACAATACGCACACCATTGACACGCCCTTCAATATGCTCAGGGTTATCCGTTAAGGAGATATTACGCACCGGGGTGCCACGTTTCGCAGTAAAACCGGCACCTTTAACATCCAGGTCTTTAATCAAGGTGACATTGTCACCGGCAACTAAAATAGTACCGTTTGAATCGCGTGTCGGTGCAACTTCTTCGACTTCATCAGCCGCCACCCCATAATCAGCCCAGGCTTTGGTCTCATCTTCCATATACATCATATCCAGCAGATCCTGCGCCCAGCCTTCTGTTTTCGCCAGACGGGTGAGCATACGAAATGCCGTTACCTGTACCGCAGGGACTTGACTCCACATGCTGTCATTTAAACAACGCCAGTGATTATTGTCCATCTCGGTATTTTTTTCTATCTGTGAAAGACAGGTTTCACAGACTAATACTGACTTATCTGAATTCGGCTCTTTGACCGGCGGCACTTCGAAAACAGAAAGATGGTCAGTTGCACCACAGAGTTCACATGCTGAGTGACTACGCTCTAGTAGAGCTGTTTTAATTGCCATGAATTAAACCTTAAAAAATTGTGAGAATAAAAATGGCGCTATTATGCGCCTCTTTTATAACAAAAAAAAGCACCTCGACCATTCATTCTCAGTTCAGCAATAGGTAACTACTGACAGATGCTGGCGTTGCCTTCTACCTCGTCATTGACGGCATTGAGTAGGGAGTAGTCGGCGTCCTCGTTATAATCCTCAGTCAGTGACATCAATACCACTCCGCCCGCATAGGTCTGCGCATAGGCGGTTTTTTCAACAACGGTAGGAATTGCGTTAAAGTAATAATAATCGCCATCAATCGATACTCTGTCATCACTATCGCAAGCATAAGTCGATTTATCACTCTTCTGATCAACGACATCGGCATAACTATAACTTGTCGCATTATCCCCTGTCGCATAGGCAGGAATACCGACCACGAGTTTGTTTTGAATAAGGCAGCGATCTGTCCAATAGCTAATCACATCAAGCAGATCATCCGTTGTTAAGTGCAGATCATCATAATCCTCTGTTTCAAAAGCCCTGACATTAACAAAGTCAACATAATCAAAGACATCACTGGAAATCACATCAGCCACCTCTTCATTGTCCTGCAGCCCGGAAACGACTTCAATGCTGAAAAGTATGCCCTGATCCTGCAGTTCAGATGACAGCGCTTTGACTAGATCTTCAAAAAGCTCGCCTTCATCATCCGTATCAGGAAACTGCCAGCTTAAATCAATGCCGTCCAAACCATACTCAGTAACAAGGTCAAGCACATTGTCAACAAAGTCATCACTAAGGTCGTCATCAGCAGCAATGCCTGCGAGATTAGCGGCATTACCTTCTCCACCAATTGCGAACGCGACTTTTACGCCATAACTTTGAATATCGGCAATGATATCCTTCAAGTCATTATTATCGTCAATCTCCGCTAGCGTGCCATTGGCGTTAAGATCGAAACTGCCGTCAGCATTCACTGCGATATAGCCAAAGATAAGATGGGTCAGCTGAGTGTAATTAATATTATTATCGACATCGGCAATATCCTCAAAATCATTAATATCATCTTCTAGCCAGTAGGCAACCTGCTTAAACTCCACATCCGTTGTATCCTCAGCACAGACGTCGGAGTCGGAGCTCCAATCCCAATTTTCATCAGAAAAGATGCCATTACAAGCGCTCAGGCTGAAAATCATCAGCAGACTGAGCAATATGCTTTTATTGCACAAGTGTCTGTATATAGTCGGCAAAGTGGCTCTCCATAAATCTATCTGTTTGTTACAGGATAATACTACTTACCTAAAGTGTCTAAGCAAGTTAGAATGCGCTGTTATAACTTAATCACATCCCTTAGGCAAAATTCTATGAATGAAATACTCAATATTGCAGAGCAAACACTAGTCCTGCATCGTCATCCGCGCAATAAGAAAGAGACGCTGCAAGCATGGGATTCTGCTGATGAATACCTGATCAACTACTTTAATGATCAGCAGCTTGAAAAACAGCTGGCTGAAGGTCAGCAGATGCTGCTGATCAACGATGGTTTCGGTGCATTAAGCTGTTATTTTCAAAACTTTGCACGTACTGTTGTTTCCGATTCCTACCTGTCGCTTAATTCCATTAAACTGAATATGCAGCGCAACCACTGCCCTGAAGACAATATTTTGCTGCAGGACAGCCTGCAGCGTTTTCCGGACAATGCCAAAATTGTGTTAATTAAAATACCGAAAACACTGGCTTATCTTGAGTACCTGTTACAACAGCTGCGCGCTGTGATCAGCGCAGAGACTATTATCGTTGCCGCCGGCAAAGTGAATATGATCCACACGTCAACGCTGCAACTGTTTGAAAAATATATCGGCAGCACAAAAACCTCTTTGGCGAAAAAGAAATCGCGCTTAATTTTCAGCTCCTTTGCAGAGCAGGACGTGCCTGAAAAAGAGATCGCGCTGACCTGGGAAGTGGAAAAACAGGGCTGGAAAATTCATAACCATGCCAATGTCTTTTCCCGTAACCATCTGGATATCGGTGGACGTTTTTTAATGGATAACCTGCCCGATGGTGATTTTTCCAAGGTGGTCGATTTAGGCTGCGGCAACGGTATTATCGGTATGACAGCCGCACAAGCTTACCCCAATGCACAGATCACCTTTATCGATGAGTCCTATATGGCTATTGATTCCGCGCGTATTAATATGCTGAAAAACTTACCGGAAGAGCTGACAGAAAACGCCCGCTTTGTAGTCAATAACGGTCTGGTTGGCTTTAAACCAAGAAGCTATGATCTTATTCTATGCAACCCCCCTTTCCACCAGCAGCAGGCCATTACCGATCATATTGCCTGGAGCATGTTTAATGATGCCCGTTATTGTCTAGTGAAAGGCGGAGAGCTGGTGATTGTCGGTAATCGTCACCTGGATTATAAAGACAAATTGGAGCGTATTTTCGGCAACTGTGAATTAGTCACTGAAAACAAAAAATTTGTCATTTTACGTGCCGTAAAATTAGAGTAATCTCAGGTTAATTACTTTGCAGAAATGAAAAAGGCAGCTGAGAAGCTGCCTTTTTTGCATCCGCAAGAAAATATCGATTAAATATTATTAACGATATTTTTAACCAGTTGCGGACCATGATAGATAAAACCGGAATAGATTTGTACCAGGCTTGCCCCCGCGTCTATTTTTTCTTTTGCCGCAACCACACCATCAATACCGCCCACACCGATAATTGGAATCTGTCCTTGTAACTGTGCGGCAAACTTTGCAATCACTTGAGTACTTTTACTCTGCAGAGGACGGCCACTTAAGCCACCCGCTTCAGCAGCGTGGCCCATGCCTTTAATCATTTCCCGATCCAGCGTGGTGTTAGTCGCAATTAAACCGTCTATTTTGTATTTCAGCAGCGAGCTGGAAATGGCGGCAATTTCCTCATCACTTAAATCAGGCGCGACTTTTAATGCCAGCGGCACATATTTATTGTATTTTTCCTGAAGTTCGCTTTGTCGGTTTTTTAACGCCTGCAACAGCTCATCAAGCGCCTCGCCATACTGCAGGGTGCGTAATCCCGGCGTATTCGGTGAAGAGATATTGACCGCAATATAACCGGCATGCTGATAGACCTTATCCATGCACAGTAAGTAGTCATTTTTTCCCTCTTCAACCGGGGTGGAGAAGTTTTTACCTATATTGATGCCGATAACACCTTTAAAGTTACTCGCTTTTACATTGGCA
>JBFGZH010000149.1:0-6636 GCA_041586895.1 Psychromonas sp.
CTGGTCTTTATCGGTGAAGCGACACGCGACGCATTTGATCCGAGGAAAACATTATGAGCCTTAAAAAAGCAGCAGACGAACTCTTAAGAGTGGAAGAGCTGGCGATTAGTTTCGCCAAGCAGGAGATGGTTAAAAACGTCAGTTTCACCCTGAATAGAGGCGAGACGCTGGCCATTGTCGGTGAAAGCGGCGCAGGTAAGTCCTTGCTGGCCTTGTCTATTCTACAACTGCTACCCTACCCGCATGCCCATCATCCTTCCGGAAAGATATATCTCTCCGGGCAACAGCTGCTCGGCAAAGATAAAGCAGTATTGGAAGCGATTCGCGGCAACCGGGTGGGCATGATTTTTCAAGAGCCGATGACCTCCCTTAACCCCCTGCATACAGTACAGAAACAGATTGCCGAAGCACTGTTAATTCATAAGGGGATAACAGGTAAAAAAGCGCAGCATAGAATTATTGAACTGCTCGAGTTGGTGGGTATTGACTCACCGCAAACACGTTTAGACTCCTATCCGCATGAGCTCTCCGGCGGCCAGCGCCAGCGCGTTATGATTGCCATGGCCCTGGCCAATGATCCGGAACTGCTGATTGCCGATGAGCCGACAACCGCACTGGATGTGACCATTCAGAAGCAGATATTGGATCTGTTAAAGTCATTACAAAAACGCCTTAATATGGGGATTTTACTGATCACTCATGATCTGCATATTGTCCGCTCGATTGCCGATTCGGTATTGGTTATGCGTCATGGTCAGGTGATTGAGTCTAATAATAAAGCGGCACTGTTCAGCAATCCACGCGAGCAATATACCAAAACCCTGTTGAATGCGATTCCATCAGGCACCCTGCCTGCACTGAAAAATCCACAATTAATCCTAAGTGCAGAAAATATCAACGTCAGTTACCCATTGAAAAAGAATTTCTGGGGCAAAACCATCCGTCATCTGCAGGCCGTAAAAAACGTCAGTTTACAAATCCATCGCGGTGAAACGCTGGCCATTGTCGGAGAAAGCGGCTCCGGGAAAAGCACCCTGGCACAAGCGATACTGCAGCTCAACAAAAGCAGCGGACAGGTTGTTTACCTTGGCAAACAGATTGATTCACTAAGACGCAATGAATTACAAAAATTACGCGCAGCGCTGCAGATTGTTTTTCAAGACCCCTTTGCCAGCTTAAGTCCACGCTTACCCGTGCGTGATATTATTGCCGAAGGGTTAGAAGTCCATAATCCGCAATTAAGCCGGGAGCAGATTGATAAGGAAGTACACTCGGCTCTGCAAAAGGTGGGTCTGGATAAAAAACACGCATTACGTTATCCGCATCAGTTTTCCGGCGGACAACGGCAGCGTATCTCTATCGCCCGCGCCTTAATTTTACGCCCGCAGCTGATTGTTTTAGATGAGCCGACATCGGCATTGGACAGAAGTGTACAAAAGCAGATATTGGCACTGCTAAGCACATTACAGAAAGAGTTGTCGCTCAGTTATCTTTTTATCAGCCATGATCTCTCTGTTGTTAAAGCGATTAGCCATCGCGTCTTAGTAATGCGGGCAGGCGAAATTATAGAGCAAGGAACAACCAATGAAATATTTAAAAATGCTCAAAAAGAATACACTCAGCTATTATTATCGTCCTCAATATTATAAAGTGCTTTGAGGTGAAGTAATAATTGGGCTGAACGCCATGAAAAAAATATGCACCATCATTTTTTGTTTTCTACTGCCGGCGAGCTTTGCAGCAGCACTGACATTAACTGCACAAAGAGAAATCTATGCACAAGCCGTTGCATTGCAGGAGCAGGCATTATGGCCGCAGGCTGAGCAGAAAACCCAACTGATTGCAGACTATCCGCTCAGTTATCTACTGCATTATCAAAGCTTGAAACACAATTTCAGTCAACACAGCTTGCCGCAGGTGCAGGCCTTTATCAAAAAAAATGCCCAATATAAAATCAGCAACGACCTGCAACGTGAATATTTATATTATTTGGCAGAAAACCGCTACTGGTCAGAATTTCTCTCTTTTTATCCACAACTTCCCAATTCAACCGCTTTAAAGTGTTACCATTTTCAGGCCAAGATGGCGCAGGGCGAAGCGCATACCATCCGGGCGAATGTTAAAAAACTCTGGTTAACGGGTTATTCCTTAGACAACGCCTGTGATGACGTTTTTAAGTATTACCTGAGCAGTAAAGAAATATCCCAGTCCTTGATTTGGCAACGTCTGCAATTAGCCTATCTAAAAAATCAAAGCTCACTCATCGCCTATTTAATCACATTAATGGATGATTCCCATAAACACCTGGCGCAGCAGTTATATCAATTAAATAAAGATCCCAGTCGATTATTACGCAGCACATTATTTAACAACCGCCAGCAGAGTCATTACCCTTTGTTATTACCCAGCATTAAACGCCTGGCAAGAAAAGATATTCATTTAGGCATGCAGGCCTATTCTCGCTACGATCAAAAAATCGCCTTCAACGATTTACAAACCGTTGATTTAAAAAAATACCTTATCTCGCAGATTTTAATCCACGATGCCATAGAGTTATTCCCCTGGTTAGATAAAGAGCTCGTTGCTTTAGCTGATGGCGCTTTAATTGAGCGGCGCATCCGCTATGCGCTTAGATTAAATAACTGGGCTGATATTGACTATTGGCTAGGTCAGCTCCCTGCCGAGCAAAAACAGCAGCCGAAATGGCTATATTGGCAGGCGCGGGTATTAGAAAATCAGCAGCAGCAGAAAAAAGCCGATGCTCTGTATCGCACACTAGCCAAGCAGCGCACCTATTATGGTTTTTTAGCGGCACAGAAATTAAATCTCGATTACCAGCTTAATGCGCAAATAGTCGCCGATAAAACGCATAGCTTAAAGCACCTAGATGCTCAGCTTGCCCATATTGAAGAGCTCTATGTACAGCGGCAGTTCTCTTTACTTAAACGTGAATGGGAAGCTTTATTGAAAAGCCAAGATACAGACTTACAAAAGCAATTAGGTTTATATGCATACAAAAAAGGCTGGGCACATCTTTCCGTACTGGCCAGCATTCGCTCTAAAAGCTGGAATGCATTAAATATCCGTTTTCCGGAAGTCAAACCTGAGCTGTTTACTGCCAATGCCGATAAATATCAACTCGAGCCCAGCTATATTTATGCGATTACACGTCAGGAAAGTGCCTTTGATGAATTTGCCAATTCATCCGCAGGTGCGCGAGGCTATATGCAGTTAATGCCGGGTACGGCGAAAGAAACCGCCCGTAAAATCGGTTTGCAGGATTATCATCAGACATCGCAATTAACTGAGGCGCAGATCAATCTGCAGTTAGGCAGTGCTTATTTTAATATGCTGCTGAAGCGTTATCAGGGCAACCGCATTCTCGCCACAGCGGCGTATAATGCCGGGCCCTATCGCGTCGATCGTTGGCAAAGCAGCAACAGCGAAACCAAGCAAGGTTTAGCAATGGATAGTTGGATTGAAACCATTCCTTATAAAGAAACGCGCCGCTATGTCAAAAATGTCCTGGCATATAACGTCATTTATCAGCATATTTTAGATAAGCCGCTGGAGTTTCTAAGCGCCGAGGAGAGAAAAGCACGCTTTTAATTGCGTGCAGGCTACCAGCACTGGTCGTTATTGGTACTGCCGTCACTGGTATGTTGACTGCTTTGATCGATAAATAATGTTCGGCAGGCCATTTCGTCCTTTACCTGCGTGGTGCCGCTTTTAGCGACCGCTTTCATTAAATAAGTGCTAGTTCCGGCAGAAACAACTGAAAAGGTATAGTAAGCATGGTTTGTCGGCAAACCTATGCTCGCCCCCACACTCGAATAGGCATTTAAAATATGTCGGCTTGTTTGTTGCAACTGTGCTTTTAGCAGCTCTGTTTTAGCCTCACTGCGGCGGGTTTGAATCAGATGCGACTGATAGGATGGATAGGCCAGTGCCGCTAATAGCGTAATAATTGCCAGCACCACCAGCAGTTCAATCAGCGTAAAACCTTGTCTGTTATTCATAATATCAATCCATCACTAGCAGCTGTTAACCACCAGAGTGTAGATCTAAATGAGCACAACCATGAAGAAAACGTCATTAATCAAAGAGTTTTTTTACAACCTCCAGAGTACGATCAATATTTTTGCAGCTCACAGGGGTAATGAAAACCGTATCATCCCCGGCAATAGTGCCTAAGATCCCTTCGGCTTTGCCTATCGAATCTAGTAAACGCGCGATTAATTGTGCCGCAGCGGGGCTGGTACGGATCACTATCACGCTCTCATTATGGTCAATATCCAGCACCAGGTTTTTTAACGGGCTGGTTGTCGTAGGAATGCCAAGCTCCGCAGGCAGACAGTAAACCATCTCTTTTTTAGCATTGCGAGTGCGCACCGCACCGGATTTGCTTAACATTCGCGACACTTTAGATTGATTAATATTATGAAAACCAGCCTGCTGTAATGCTTCTACTATCTCCCCTTGCGAACTTAGCCGTTCTTTTTTCAATAGGGATTTAAAAAAGTCCATTAATTCGGTCGATTGCTTCATATTAAAATAACTCTATTGGCTCAGTAACACATTGATGAGGCAATCATAATCAATCAGCAACAATTATCAATAAATTAATTGTTAAAAAAAATGCATAATTATGCATTTTCAACTGTATCGCCAAGTTATAGGCAAACACTCTGCCAATTTAAAAAGGCTTATTCCTGCCTGACTCAGCTTCTGCTAAAAATTCGCCTGACCTCTCTAAAATATGCTCTCCTCTATGATTTAACTTTATCTCGCTCACAATCATTTAACATTTTCAATTGCGGCCTTTATTTTTTAACTAAACTGTCTGTAATTTACTGTATTAATCACAATTTCCGGAGGTTTTATGAAAAGAATGAAAATAGCCGTTCTCGGTGCAGCAGGCGGCATCGGCCAGGCACTGGCATTATTATTAAAGCTTGATCTACCTGAAAATTCATTTTTATCGCTCTATGATATTAATCCAATTACCCCGGGCGTTGCCAAAGATTTAAGTCATATACCGACCAGTGTAGAAGTGGATGGTTATACCGGTGAAGATCCGACACCCGCCCTTAAAGGGGCAGATGTGGTATTAATCTGTGCCGGTGTCGCACGTAAGCCGGGCATGGATCGTGCCGATCTGTTTAATATAAATGCCACCGTCATCAACAATTTAACTGAAAAAATAGCAGAAACAGCACCGCTGGCATGCATAGGTATTATTACCAACCCGGTCAATACCCTGGTTGCACTGGCAGCAGAAGTGTTAAAAAATGCAGGCGTATATGACAAAAGAAAGCTGTTTGGCATCACCACCTTAGATATTATCCGTGCAGAAGATTTTGTCGCTGAAAAAAAAGGCCTGCCGGCTGAACATGTACGCGTAAACGTTATTGGCGGCCACAGTGGCACAACTATCCTCCCCGTACTTTCCCAGGTACAAGGGGTTCAATTCACCGAGGAAGAGGTGATTGAGCTGACCGAACGTATTCAAAATGCCGGTACCGAAGTGGTCAATGCTAAAGCCGGTGGCGGTTCAGCAACACTGTCCATGGCGCGCGCCGCATCCATTTTCGGTATCCAACTGGTACAAGCCTTACTCGGTAAACAGGGAATTATTCAAAATGCCTATGTTGATGGTGGCAATGCATGCTCACCCTTTTTCACTCAACCGCTGTTACTAGGTACAAACGGCATTGAACGCGTTTTACCCTATGGGGAATTGAGTCCTTTTGAGCAGAAAATAAAACAGGAGATGTTATCTGTATTACATGCCGATATTCAAAAAGGCATTGATTTTGTTAAGAATAAAAAATAAAGAAGGATGGCGATCCGGTCCACTGAGCTGCACAAGCTTGGCCGGATCTCAACCTGTTTACTTGATGCAATGATAAGCTGCTTAGTAATGATCTATTGGCAATTTTTTTACGACAGAGACCGACTCTCACACTATGGCTCAACGCCATGCAGTAACGCTCCGCTCATCACCAGCAAGAGTGAAACCCCCTATAGTCTTAAATGAAATAACAAATTTCTTTTTAATGTTTTGCTTAAGTTCATTGTTTGTTTATAGTGTTTATTTTTGAAAGTTAAGCAGAGTGCCCCAATGGATTATTTACCTATTTTTACCAAACTGGAAAACCGCCCGTGTCTTGTTGTCGGTGGTGGCGATATTGCCTTACGTAAAGTGCACCTGCTGCTAAAAGCAGGGGCAGACGTCACTGTTTGTGCTCCGCAAATTCATGCTGCTTTATTGGCCAAAAAAGAAGATAAACAGTTAAAAATACTGCAGCAAAATTTCTCCAGCGAGTTGCTGGAAAAGCAATGGTTAGTGATTGCTGCCACGGATCAAAAAGTGGTTAACCGCGAGGTTGCCGATGCTGCACATGCATTGCAACTGTTAGTCAATGTCGTCGATGATCCTGCTCTTTCCAGCTTTATTATGCCGTCAATTGTCGATCGCTCTCCGATTATTGTGGCCATATCCAGTGCCGGCAAAGCTCCGGTTTTAGCGCGTTTAATTCGCGAACGTTTAGAAACATTATTACCTATGCATTTAGGGCGTCTGGCTAAAATATCCGGTGATTTTCGTCATCGCGTAAAAGAAGTCATTAAGGA
>JBFGZH010000150.1:0-6559 GCA_041586895.1 Psychromonas sp.
CCGATCTCTTCCTGGCAACTGTAATTATCGTCGATCCCAGTACCGCTAAAGAAACATTAAACAGCGTTAAAAACAGCATTATGGAAACCTTTGATCTCTTCTTTATGTGGTCAACCAACTTTTTCCTGCTCTTCACCTTGCTGTTGATGATCTCGCCCTTTGGCAGGATCCGTATTGGCGGTAAAGCCGCTTCCTCCGACTTCTCGACCCTTTCATGGCTGGCGATGCTGTTTGCCGCCGGTATGGGGATAGGCCTGCTGTTTTGGGGTGTCGCTGAGCCGACGGCCTACTTTACAAACTGGTGGGGGACGCCCTTTAATGTCGAAGCGTATTCACCGGAAGCGAAATCACTGGCAATGGGGGCCACTATTTTCCACTGGGGAATCCACGGCTGGGCTATCTATGCGCTTGTCGCTCTGTCGCTGGCCTTTTTTGCCTATAACAAAGGCCTGCCATTGTCTATTCGCTCGGTATTTTATCCGATTTTTGGCGATCGAGCCTGGGGCTGGTTAGGCCATATTATCGATATTATGGCGGTACTGGCAACGCTGTTCGGCTTGGCGACCTCGCTTGGTTTGGGCGCGCAGCAGGCGACTAGCGGTATCAATCATGTCTTTGGCAGCGATGGCGGAGTCGGTATGCAGCTGATTATCATTGCCTTTGTCACTTTAATTGCCATCTTCTCGGTTATCCGCGGCATCGAAGGCGGTGTTAAGATACTAAGTAATATCAATATGGTGTTTGCCTTTGCGCTGTTGCTCTTTGTCACCTACGTCGGCTTTGATATTGTCAAGCGCACTATTCCGGAGACATTTATCGCTTATGCGCAAAATATTATCCCTTTAAGTAATCCGCATGGCCGTGAAGACATCACCTGGATGCACGGCTGGACGGTCTTCTACTGGGCGTGGTGGATTTCCTGGTCCCCCTTTGTCGGCATGTTTATTGCCCGTATCTCTAAGGGGCGAACTGTGCGCGAATTTCTGTTTGCGGTGATCTTTATTCCAACAATAGTGACTATTATCTGGATGTCTACTTTCGGCGGTATTGCTATCGATCAGGTGATCAATAAGGTCGGAGAGTTGGGGGCTAATGGCTTGACCGATATTTCCCTGACCTTGTTTCATGTCTACGATGCCCTGCCCTTTAGCGCAGCCATTTCCATATTATCTATTGTGTTGGTACTGATCTTCTTTATTACCTCATCGGATTCCGGCTCGCTGGTCATCGACAGTATCACTGCCGGCGGTAAGATAGAAGCACCTATTCCACAGCGGATTTTCTGGGCAACGGTAGAGGGCGCCATTGCAGCAGCGATGCTGTGGATCGGCGGCAAAGAAGCACTGCAGGCCTTACAGTCTGGCGTTGTGGCCACTGCCCTGCCATTCACCTTTGTGCTGTTATTGATGTGTGTTAGCCTGCTTAAAGGTTTAAACAGTGAATATGCTTTATACAAGTCCCCTTGATAAAAACATTTTAAGAAGCAGTAAGCTTGATCGTATAAGCAAACTTCAATGTCCTAGCTAATTTAATAATTAGCTAGGAATGGCGGAGTTTGAATCCAATATCAATCGATTCATTTTCTGTAACACCGGAATGGCTGTTAATAGCTTTAGCCAGCTTATTCGCAGCTTCTTTCCCCATAGACTCATAGTTGATATGAATCGCGGTTAAGGGTGGATAGCACATTTCACTTAATTGAGAGCCATCCAGACAAACAATCGTTAATTGATCAGGAAGTTTAATAGCTCTGCGCTGACATTCAAACATGGCGCCTAAGGCGATTTCTTCATGGCTACAAATAAGCCCATCGAGCTCTTTCTCCCGAAGTAATAATTTAGCAATGCCCTCGGCACCGAATGCTAAACTCGGTCCTTGATGTGTTGTATAAAAGTGATCAGGTGGCAGATATCCTGCTAACATGCCTCGTTGCCATCCTCTAAGTTGTTTGCGCAGAATAGAATGATGGCCTCTAGCACCAATAAAGCCGATATTTTTATGGCCCTTTTTAATCAGATAATCAGTCATCACTTTACCGATTTCACCATGGTCAACGCCAACATTTAAGTGTCTGGAATGAGCGTCCAGTTCAGCAACTTCCATTACTGGTATTCTGACATTTTCCAGTATCTGCAGAGCCTTTTCGGAGCGCTCGCAGCCAAAGAGAACGACTGCGGCCGGATTATTTGCGAGCAGGGTTGCAAGCAGCTCTTCTTCCTGCTCGGGAGAGTAATTAGTGTAACCTAAAAGCAACTGATAACCTTTCTGGTTAAGTCTTTGCTGAAAGGATGTCATAAAGTGTGTGCAAGCCATTTCTGTCAATGAAGGCAAGATGACGGCCACCGAATGGCTTTGTCCTGAAGCTAATGCCCCCGCGGCCTTATTGGGGATATAGCCCAACTCATCTATCGCTTTTTGTATCTGTTCTCTAAGCTTATCTGATACCTGTTCCGGAGTTCTCAAGGCACGCGAAACAGTCATCGAACCTACTCCAGCTAATTTTGCCACATCAGCAAGTGTTGCTCGGCCAGTATTACGACGTTTACGCGGTTCAGACATTAAATCTCCAATATTTTCTATAAGCTAGGATCTGTTTAGAGAATGAAAGTGAATAAATATTAACGGTTATCCCATTCTGACTATTAAGCCAGCCTGAGTCAGCAATCATTTCCGATAATATAAACTGGTAATCATGATACCGCTATCATAAAGTGCTATCAACTGCGCTTTGCTATAATTTAAGCAGCATAATTTTTCGACTCAGGTAAGAGGTAGCGATGGAATTCTTCAGCTTTTTAATGGCCGATGTATTGGTGGAGCCGGCAATTCTTGTTGCCTTTATCTCTTTAATAGGCTTATTAGCACAGAAAAAATCTCTATCCGAATGCATTAAAGGAACCGCCAAAACGGCCATTGGATTTATTATTTTGGGTGCGGGTGCAGGGCTTATTGTGAGTTCATTGAGAGATTTCGCAATCATTTTTCAGCAGGCATTTGCTATTTCAGGTGTTGTTCCAAACAATGAAGCTATCCTTGCCATTGCCCAGGAAGCACTGGGTCAAGAAATGGCTATGATTATGTTCTTAGCAATGTTTGTAAACATCTTAATCGCACGTTTCACTCCATGGAAATTTATTTTTCTCACAGGTCATCACATACTGTTCATGTCTATGCTAGTCGCAGCAATCTTAATTTCAGCAGGCATTCAAGGCGGATTGCTGGTCATATTGGGAGCTATTATTGTAGGTAGCACAATGGTTTTTTTTCCTGCGATAGGACAGCATTACATGAAGCAGGTTACCGGCACAGAAGATATTGCAATAGGCCACTTTTCTACGCTTTCTTATGTCATGGCGGGCTTTATAGGCAGTAAGTTTGGCAACAAAGCTCATTCAACCGAAGCGATGAATGTTCCCAAAAGCTTACTATTCTTACGTGACACTCCTGTAGCAATTGCATTTACGATGAGCATCATATTTGTTATTACCTGTTTGTTTGCTGGTAGTGATTTTGTTCGTGAAGTAAGTGGTGGTAAGCATTGGTCTATGTTTGCTCTTATACAATCCATCAGCTTTGCCGCAGGCGTCTACATAATCCTTCAAGGAGTGCGTATGATCATTGCTGAAATTATTCCGGCCTTTAAAGGCGTTTCTGACAAACTAGTACCGAATGCAAAGCCTGCTTTAGATTGTCCGATAGTATTTCCTTATGCTCCCAATGCAGTACTTATTGGTTTCCTATCCAGCCTTTCAGCGGGGTTAGTGGGTATGTTTCTATTGTTTTCCTTTGGGGGAACGGTAATTGTGCCAGGTGTCGTTCCTCACTTTTTTGTCGGTGCTACAGCTGGGGTTTTTGGTAATGCGACGGGAGGACGCCGTGGCGCTGTGCTAGGCGCTTTCGCACAAGGGCTGTTAATAACCCTTCTACCTGTTTTTCTCATACCGGTTCTTGGTGACTTAGGCTTTGAAAATACAACATTTAGCGATGCCGACTTCAGTGTGGTGGGAATATTGTTAGGCCTTATTGTTAGATAAAAAAACATTTTCGATTCTAATTAAGTGACCGCTGATTGGGTATCAGAGACCCCAAAGCAAAACCTTTAAATCCAAATTAGTGGCAAAATAAATCTTCCTTAAACTCTTCTATTCTTCACCTTTTAATTTGTACAGCGCACAAATGATAGCGCTATCACGAAAATCAGGCCTGTATAACGGCAATAATGATAGCGCTATCACAAATTCTGGTAGCGCTACCTGATAGCGCTATCAATCGAGATATAGGTCACATTATCTTGCTTATATTCTGTTTAAGATAGCGCCATCCATTAAGAGGGATGGGTTATATAGAGGAGCCATAAATGTTAAAGAAACTACTAACCGAGGATGTCATTCGCATACATGACAACGCAGAAAATTGGCAGCAGGCGATTAAATTATCCTGTGCAGCGCTTATCGAAAAGGAGGCAATACAACCTAGCTATATTGAAGCTATTTTTCGTTCACATGAGGAACTAGGACCTTACTATGTCGTAGGTCCAGGTATCGCCATGCCGCATGCCCGACCTGAAGATGGTGTCAAGCAGATGGCATTAGGCCTAACAGTTATCAGAGAGGGGGTGAATTTTAACTCTGAGGAAAATGATCCGGTGAAATTATTGGTGACCTTGGCAGCAACCGACAGTAATAGTCATGTCGATGCCATTTCACAGCTTGCTGAGCTTTTTATGAATGATAAGCATGTAAAGGATATTTGCTGCGCTGAGAATGTTGCACAAATAATTGAAATCATTAAAAAATATTAAATAGCAACACATCAGAGATGTGTTTTGAAAAACATTATAGAAGGTAGAATATTATGAAAATTATGGTGGTATGTGGTCACGGTCTTGGTACTAGTCTGATGATGGAGATGAGTATCAAAAACATCTTAAAAGAGTTGAACGTTGCTGCGGCGGTTGATCATTGTGATTTAGGCTCTGCAAAAGGGACTCAATGCAATATTTTCATCGGAACCAATGACATTACCGAGCAGTTAGTTGCACAGGGTGTTGATGGAAAAATAGTTCCACTGAAAAATATGGTGGATAAAGTGGCTATGAAAGAAAGTCTGTCTGGGGCTCTTCAAGAACTTGGCGCATTATAGGAGAAGATAATGGAATTTTTAAAATTTTTAATGAATGATGTGTTGTCAGAACCCGCAGTACTGGTTGGTCTTATTGCCTTAATCGGTCTGGTCGCACAAAAGAAACCGACTACAGAGTGTATTAAAGGAACAGTCAAAACGATTATGGGCTTCGTCATTTTAGGTGCCGGTGCCGGATTGGTCGTTAACTCACTGGGTGATTTTGCAACCATCTTCCAGAAAGCCTTTAGCATTTCCGGGGTTGTGCCAAATAATGAAGCGATTGTTTCCATTGCACAACAAGCCTTCGGTAAAGAAATGGCGATGATCATGCTCTTTGCTATGATTGTAAATATCGTTATCGCCCGTATTACTCCCCTGAAGTTTATCTTTCTGACGGGGCATCATACGCTATTTATGTCAATGATGATCGCCGCTATTCTCTCTTCAAGTGGTATGTCCGGTGTACCTTTAGTTGCTGCAGGTGCGGGTATTGTCGGCACTCTGATGGTGTTATTGCCTGCCATTGCTCATAAATATATGAAGCAGGTAACAGGCTCTGATGATGTTGCCATCGGTCACTTCTCTACTATGTCTTACGTAGTATCCGGTTTTATCGGTAGTAAGTTTGGTAATAAAGATCATTGCACTGAAGATATGAATGTGCCGAAAAGCTTGTTGTTCTTGCGTGATACACCGGTAGCAATTTCATTCACTATGGGCATCATCTTCCTTATTACCTGTTTGTTTGCGGGTGGCGACTTTGTTCGTGAAGTTAGCGGCGGTAAACATTGGTTCATGTTTTCAATAATGCAGGCTATCGCTTTTGCAGCAGGTGTTTATGTCATCCTGCAAGGTGTGCGTATGGTCATTGCGGAGATCGTCCCGGCATTTAAAGGCATTTCCGACAAACTGGTTCCGAATGCAAAACCAGCTTTAGACTGCCCGGTCGTATTCCCGTATGCCCCGAATGCGGTACTGGTTGGTTTCTTAGCAAGCTTTACTGCCGGTTTGATGGGGATGTTTCTTTTATACATCATGGGATTAACTGTCATTATTCCAGGTGTTGTACCACACTTCTTCGTGGGTGCCGCTGCCGGTGTGTTTGGTAATGCCACAGGTGGACGTCGTGGTGCGATGTTGGGCGCTTTTGCCCAAGGCCTGATGATTACCTTCCTGCCTGTATTTTTGCTACCGGTATTGGGCGACTTAGGTTTTGCCAATACCACCTTTAGTGATTCAGACTTCGGTATCGTGGGTATTTTACTTGGATTTGTTGTTGGCTAAACATCTACAAATAGGAAAGCTCTTCAAACTGGAGAGCTTTCTGACCTTAATTTATAACGCAATGATGAATTGCCAATATCTTTTTCATTTAAGAATAACGCGTGAGCTAAGTTCAAAATTAACCCGTCTGCTATAAACATAAAATAGTGGC
>JBFGZH010000151.1:0-6552 GCA_041586895.1 Psychromonas sp.
GCGCCGCCGAGTTGCACGGCAATAAAGTCATCGGAAATGTAGGTCCTGAAATTGCGCTTATTATGGAAAAGATCAGCTACATCCTGAGTAAACTGCTGCTCTGTTCCTGCAACAGCCACGGCGGTCGGCAAGCCCTTGGCGACCTCCATGGCAAAGGTCGGTCCGGAGATAACAGCCAAAGGGTAGTTTTCCCCGAGTATATCCACGGCCACTTCCTGCAATAAACGCCCGGTTTTCGCTTCCAGCCCTTTTGTCGCCCAGGCAATGCGGTGATCCGCTCTTAAAAAAGGCTTTATCTGCTGCAGAACAATAGCAAATACATGGCTTGGTACGACCAATAAAATATTAGATGTGGACGCTAAACAGGCCTGTAAATCCGCTGTTGCCGTTAACAGCTCAGGAAAGCTGACCGCCGGTAAAAATTCTTTATTTTCACGATCCTTTTGCAGACGTTCAATATGATCTGCTTCATGCCCCCAAATCAAGGTTCGGTGACCATTTCGTGCCAGAGATACAGCAAGGGCGGTGCCATATGAGCCCGCCCCTAGAACTGTAATGGCTATTTTATCTGCCATTTTAATACCTATATTGTTGTTCTTCGCAAATACATTTAAATATATTCGGATTTAACTAGGAGTCCAGCTGAGCGCCATCCGCCTGTTTTGCTGCTTCGGCCTGTTTGTTGGCCATCGCCTGCTGGAAAAGCGCATCAAAGTTAACAGGTGCCAGATTTAATTGCGGGAAAGTACCGCGCGTTACCAGGCTGGCTACTGTTTCACGTGCATAGGGGAAGAGAATATTCGGACAAAATGCGTTTAAGCAATGCGCCATTTGCGCGGCATCTAACTGACCGACAGAGAAGATACCGGCCTGCTGAACTTCACATAGAAAGGCAACTTCACCCTCTAGTTTGGCGGTTGCCGTAACGGATAACACCACTTCGTAGACATTATCTTCTAATTTTGTGCTTTTAGTATCAAGATCCATTGACACTTCCGGTGTCCACTCTTTCTTAAAAACAGTCGGAGAGTTCGGACACTCAAAGGAGACATCTTTTACATACACACGTTGGATATTAAATTCAATTTGCTGAGCTTGTTCTGCCATGTTAATCCCTTGTTAATTTAATCAGATTGTTTTTATTTTAATAATTCGTCAAGTTTACCACTGCGCTCTAAAGCATGAAGCTCATCGCAGCCACCCAGCGCCTGATCATTGATAACAATCTGCGGCACCGTGGAGCCGCCGGTCAAATCAACCATCTTAGCGCGAGCAGCCGGTTCAGAAACATTAATTTCAGTGTACTTGACGTTTTTACTATCCAGCAGCTTTTTAGCTCTAACGCAGTAGGGGCACCAAGCTGTTGTATAAATGATTACTGTTGCCATAGCTATTTCTTCGTAGTAGGTAAGTTTGCAGCCTGCCAAGCGCTCATGCCTGAAAGCAGACTATGTACTTGGGTAAAACCAGCTTTCACTAATTTACCTGCAGCGCC
Organism: Psychromonas sp.; assembly: GCA_041586895.1. Lineage (GTDB taxonomy): Bacteria > Pseudomonadota > Gammaproteobacteria > Enterobacterales > Psychromonadaceae > Psychromonas. The sequence continues at coordinate 1,496 of JBFGZH010000151.1, forward strand.
GGCTGTACGTGCGCCCGTGTCACAGACAAGTATAATGGGTGTATCTTTGTGACTTTCAATGCCCGGAAACTTTCCTTGCTCGATTTGTGACACAGTTATATTTTTTGCATTCACAATATGCCCTTTCTTATATTCGTCGCCAGGACGAATATCGACGACAATGGCATTTTGTTTATTGATCAGTAATGTCGCTTCCTGGGTGCTGATGCTTTTAACCCCGGTCAGTTTAGCTGCGATAAGGCTGTGCAGCAACAAGGCGGCTATCACTACCCAGGCAATGGTTAACATCAGGTTATTAGAAAAAAAGTCGATATATTCTTGCATAATTTATATTCATCTCTACAAAGTAAAAAAAATTTTGCCATGAGTATACCTTGAGAAAAGCAGAAGAACAGCCAAAGAGTTTTTCCTTACCGATAAAATCTCTTAATTACAGGAATTTTAACGACTATTGTGCTCTATGTAGGCTTTTTCAGTGACAATGACAGTGAATGTTGTAAAATCTGTGTTCATATCTTAAACATTAATGTCAAAGAGGTTCATATGACTACTGCTAAAAAACCACTCGTTTTATTAATCATGGACGGCTGGGGTTACCGCCCGAATATGCCTGATAACGCAATTGCCAATGCAAATACACCTGTACTTGATCAACTGTGTAAAGATTATGCCAACGATCTTATTTCCGCATCAGGTATGGATGTAGGTCTACCTAACGGCCAGATGGGTAACTCTGAAGTAGGCCACACCAATATTGGTGCCGGTCGTACCGTTTACCAAAACCTGACTAAAGTTACCAAATCAATTATGGATGGTGACTTTTATGAAAATGCAGCATTTGTTGAAGCGGTTGATAAAGCCGTTGCAGCAGGTAAAGCGGTGCATATTATGGGTCTTGCATCACCAGGCGGCGTACACAGCCATGACTCGCATATTTTAGCAGCCATTGAATTAGCCGCTAAACGTGGTGCCAAAGAGATTTTAGTACACGCCTTCATGGATGGTCGTGATACGCCACCACGCAGTGCAGCAGGTACACTGGCTAAGCTTGAAGAAAAATACGCAGAGCTTGGCGCAGGCCGCACAGCAACCCTAATCGGTCGTTACTATGCAATGGATCGTGATAACCGCTGGGAACGTGTTGAAGAAGCTTATAACCTGTTAACTCAGGCAAAAGCTGAATACTCGGCAAATTGCCCGCTTATCGGTCTGGAAGATGCTTACGCACGTAACGAAAATGATGAGTTTGTTAAGGCAACAGTTATTGGCGAAAAAGCACCAATTCAAGATGGTGATGCCGTGCTATTCCTAAACTTCCGTGCCGACCGTGCGCGTGAATTAACCTACACTTTCACTGATCCGAACTTCTCAGGTTTTGAACGTGCAGTAACACCAAATATTCACTTTGTAACATTAACGGAATTTGCAGCAGATATCACAGCGCCAGCAGCTTTCCCAAGTGAAGATCTGGTCAATACTCTGGGTGAATGGCTATCGAAAAACAATAAGACGCAACTACGTATTTCAGAAACAGAAAAATACGCACACGTGACCTTCTTCTTTAACGGCGGTGTTGAAGATGAGTTCCCGGGTGAAAAACGCTCGCTTATCAACTCACCTGCCGTTGCCACTTATGATATGCAGCCGGAGATGAGCTCTGCAGAACTCACCGAGAAACTGGTTGCTGCCATTAAGAGCGATGAGTTTGACGTTATTATCTGTAACTACCCGAATGGCGATATGGTTGGCCATACTGGTGTTTACGATGCTGCAGTTAAAGCTTGTGAAGCCGTTGATGCTTGCGTCGGTCAAGTGGTAGAAGCACTTAAAGAAGTGGGCGGTGAATGTTTAATCACAGCCGATCACGGTAATGCTGAACAGATGATCGATCCGGACACCGGTGGCGTGCACACGGCACATACTAATCTGCCGGTGCCTTTCATCTATGTGGGTCGCGACGCGGAAATGGCAAAAGACGGCCGTTTATGTGATATCGCACCGACTATGCTAAAACTAATGGGGTTAGAAATCCCTGCAGAGATGACAGGTAAGCCACTTATTTCATTAAAATAAGCTGAACTGCTCAGTATTTAGTTATTTTACTCAACTTATTCTGCTAAGGCGGGTAAAATTTCTAAATACTGAATAAGCAAATAAATCAGGGAAATGGATGAACACTATAACTTTTCACGGAAATTCCTGTATAAAAAAAACCTTAATTAACGCCTTATGCCTGCTCTTCCTCTTTTTCCTGCCCCTAGATAACAGTTTTGCCGCTAATAAGTTATCGACACTGCAAAGTGAAATCAAAAAAAGTAAAAACGCACAGGCAGAGCAAAATAAAAAACGCCAGATATTGGAAGAAAGCGTAGCCAGATTAGAGCAGGAAAGCGCAGCTGCAATACTGCAGGTACAAAAAACCGAGCAGGCCATTGCCCTTGAACAAAGCCGTCTGCAACAACTCAAAGAGCAAACCGCTACGCTTGGCGAGAATAAAATAAAGCAACAGAAATTACTGGAGCAGCAATTAATCGGCGCCTATATGGCCGGAAAAAACGATCTGATTAAACTATTGCTTAATCAGGAAGACCTCAGCGAGGTAGTGCGCGCCAAAAGTTATTACTTTTATCTCAATAAAGCACGTTTAGAAAGCATTGAGGCCCTGCAAAGCACCCAACAGCAACTGGAACAAAATAAACAGCAGCAGGCAAACTCGCTGATCGCCTTAGAGGCGCTGCATAAGCAGCAAAAAACAACCAAAGAACAATTATTAAGCCAACGTGAAGAGCGCAACAAAGCGCTGCAGGAATTACAACAAGACTTAAATTACCAGACTGCCCGCCTTGCACAACTCAGTGATGAAGAAGCCAGCTTAAAAGCCAAACTGAAAAAACAACAGGAAGCCCGTCAGGAGCGGCAATTAGCGGCTGCAAAAACAGCCGCCAGAAAAAAAATCACGCCGAAAAAAGAGGATCAGACTCATTCCCGTATTGCTACACAAAAAGGCCGCTTAAAATGGCCCATTCGCGGTAGAGTGTTAGCCTCCTTTGGCAGCCAGCGCAGCAGCCAGGTTAAATGGAAAGGCATCGCCATTGCCGCCAACGAAGGTGAAAAAGTACGCGCGGTTGCCACCGGTCGAGTCCTATTTGCAGGCTACTTTAAAGGCTATGGCATGGTGATCGCCCTGGATCACAGCGATGATTATATTACCCTTTACGGCTATAACCAGGCGCTGCTGCAGGAAACAGGTGATATCGTTTTTCAAGGTGATGCCATCGCACTGGCCGGGCATAGTGGCGGGCAGGATAAAAACGGCTTGTACTTCGAACTCAGCCATAAGGGCAAAGCACAAGATCCTCTGCAATGGCTTGAAAAACGCAGATAATAGCCAACAAACCAGAGCGTTAAACACAGGTAGTAAAAATAAGATGCGGCTATTAGGCTTAGTACTATTATCGGTAACCTTAACAGCAAGCCCAAGCGGCTCGGCAAACAATACGCCGCTATTGGCTATTGTCGTTGACGATATGGGATATCACGTCAATGATTTTCAGGCCTTAGCTCTGCCCAAAGAGATCAGCTTTGCTATCCTTCCCTTTACACCGCAAGGGCAGCGTATTGCCGCAAAAGCCCGCCAGCAGGGCCGAGAGTTACTGCTGCATATACCGATGCAGGCAAAAAGTGATAACAACAAACTCGGCAAAAGCGCATTAATGGCCAATATGCAGGAAAAAGAGTTTAAAGCTATGCTCCAAGAGGCATTGCAATACCTGCCTGATGCACAAGGCATTAACAACCATATGGGCAGTGCGCTGACTGAGCAGATAGCAGCGATGCGCTGGACAATGGAGGTGCTGCGCGAGCAAGGCTTATATTTTCTTGATAGCCGTACCACAACACAGAGCGTGGCCGAAAGTACCGCAAAAATATTGGCTGTGCCGGCATTAAGACGGCATGTGTTTTTAGATAATATAAAAACCCAGCAGGCCATGGAGGAACAACTTCAGCGGGCAGTACAATTAAGCCGGGATCATCAGGGCATCGTGGTGATTGCTCATCCTTACCCGGAAACACTGCACTTTCTGCAACAAAAATTTACTAACCCCATGGCTGATATTCAGCTGGTAACATTGAATCAGCTTATCCCTGAAGTGCAGCGCGTAGCGATGGCACAACAAAAGAGCCAATTTCAACAAGCTAAAACGAGCAGCTTGGCGAAAGAAGTTTCCAAAACCCAATAAAAGAAGTCTAATTATGCGTTTATCTGTCTTTTCACCCGAAAACTCATCCCAACTACTTATCGATCTGCGTAAAATTTACCAGGATTATTTTAGCGAGGAGCAACTGACAACAGAGTCATTACAAGCCCTGATTGAAAACGAACATGCCCAGCTCTATGTCACCATGTTTAATGAGCGCCATTTGGGGGCGCTACAAGTCACTGTTATAGAAGAGCAGGCGCAATTAAGGTTATTAACCGTGCGCGATCTGACCCGCCGCCGCGGCGTGGCTAGCAACCTGCTTAAGGAAGTTGAAAAACAACTAAAAAAACAAGGGGTAAAACAAGCAACAATGGCGTTAACAGAGATCAGGGAAGGAGAAAAAGCAGGCTTGACGCTGTTTATGCAGGCTTGCGGTTATCAACTCAACGGCGATACTTTCAGTAAAGAGCTGTAAATATTAGCGCCCTATAAACGACAGGGTTTATAGGGCTAAACGGCCACTATCTTCCTGCTTTGGGAAAACCGCCCAGCATAATGTCGAGAATTTTTTGCATAGGCGTGCTGTTAGCGGCGTTACTCTCTGTTTCTAAATCACCATAGCCCTGCAGCGCTGCACGCCAGTAAACCTTTTGTCGCTCACTGTCCAACACGGTCAGCAAAAAGGTGCCCTTTTTATAAGCCGCCTGCGTCATTCCCGGCACAGTGCCGAATCTGCTGTAAGTACTTTTACTGGCACGCGTATCATTCACTGCGAATAAAAAGCCAATCACCATCTCAGCCTGCGCAGGATCGGCCTGGTAGCGGTAGCCTTTGCTTTGCAGATAAGTGAGCAAC
>JBFGZH010000152.1:0-6427 GCA_041586895.1 Psychromonas sp.
AGCAGCACTTAAAAACATGGTCGAAGCAGCACAGATATTACGGGCGAGCGAAAAAACAGCAAACTCAGCTTTGCCTTGTTGAACGCTCGGCTGAAGCCGAGGCCCCTAGCTAAAACGCGGCCATCAATGACTTATCTATAGAGACAGCGCAAGCATGGAACGGGGCATGCTACTGCTAAAAGCGGCGCAGTGGCTGCGCGTCAGTTAAAAAAGAGCAGGAGCGCTTACAGCGCTCCTTGTTGTTTGACGCTATGCAGGTTTTCCAGCGGCCAGCGCGGCTTGGCTGTAATACTCAAACCCTCAATATGCCCCGCTTTTAAGCGCTGCATGCCCGCATACGCAATCATGGCACCGTTATCGGTACAGAACTCGCTGCGCGGATAAAAGACCTGCCCGCCTAATGAGCTCATTAATACTGCCAGTTGCTCACGCAAAGACTTATTGGCACTTACGCCCCCTGCCACTACCAGACGTTTTAGCCCGGTTTGTTTTAACGCCCGTTTGCATTTAATGGCAACGGTATCGATCACCGCATCCTGAAATGCCAGGGCAATATCCGCTTGTGTCTGCGGATCATTGCCTTCACTATGAATAGTATTGGCAGCAAAGGTTTTCAGGCCGCTAAAGCTAAAATCCAGCCCCGGCTTAGTAGTCATCGGTCTTGGAAAATTAAAGCGTCCGGGCACCCCGTTTTCAGCCATTTTCGCCAAACGCGGACCACCGGGATAATCCAGCCCTAATAATTTAGCTGTTTTATCAAAGGCTTCACCGGCAGCATCATCAATGCTTTCGCCAAGCACGGTATACTCACCAATATCATCGACCTGCACAATCAGGGTATGGCCGCCGGAAACCAGTAACGCCAGAAAAGGAAATTCAGGACGCTCCTCTTCCAGCATAGGCGCCAGCAGGTGCCCTTCCATATGATGCACGGCAATCGCCGGTTTATTCCAGGCAAAGGCCAGACTGCGCCCGATACAAGCGCCCACTAATAACGCTCCGACCAGTCCCGGTCCGGCGGTAAAGGCGATACCGTCAATATCGTCCTTGCTGCAGTTGGCTTCGGCTAAGGCTGCTTTAATCAGAGGAATGGTTTTGCGCACATGATCGCGAGAGGCCAGCTCCGGCACCACACCACCGTAATCGGCATGTAATGCAACCTGGCTGTACAACTGATGTGACAACAGACCTAATTGATCATCATAAATAGCGATGCCAGTTTCATCACATGAAGTTTCGATACCTAAAATGCGCATATGACAAATGCTCCTTTGTAAAAGCAGTAAAAAAATAATGAGCATGTAGTCTAACGTAAAATATAATAACAGGGTAATTAAGATCGCCGGATCGGGAAAGATCTTAAGGATCTTTTCTTTTTTTTCACTATATTTAATACACAAATCCTTTACTTTTTACCCCAAATAGGATTAAAATCTCGCACCATTTTAAATGAACTGGTCACTTGATGACCGTAACCATAAAGGTAATAGGCACATGCCAGTAATTAAACTTCGTGAAAACGAACCATTTGACGTAGCATTGCGTCGTTTTAAACGCTCTTGCGAAAAAGCAGGTATCTTAGCTGAAACACGTAAACGTGAGTACTTTGAGAAACCTACTACAGTACGTAAACGCGCTAAAGCAGCAGCTGTTAAACGTCACTTGAAAAAACTTTCTCGTGAAAACGCACGTCGCGTTCGCCTTTACTAATTAGGCAAAGGTAGTAAAAATGTCTTTAAAAGCAAGATTAAAAGAGCAGCAGATACTCGCCATGCGAGCCAAGGATAAAGCCCGTTTAGGCACTATCCGTATGCTGTTAGCAGCAATCAAACAGATTGAAATCGATAATAAAGTTGAACTAAATGATGACGAAGTTACGGCTGTTGTCATTAAATCGGTAAAACAGCGTAAAGATTCAATTGCTCAATTTGAAAAAGCGAATCGAACTGATCTTGCTGATACGGAAAAGGCAGAGCTTGCGATATTGCAGGAGTTTCTTCCACAACCACTGACCTCGGATGAAGTGCAAGCTTTAATCGAGCAGGCTATAGCATCTTCAGGTGCTAACGGCATGCAGGATATGGGCAAAGTGATGGGGCTACTCAAACAAGATATTCAAGGACGAGCGGATATGGGTGAAGTAAGCGCGCTTGTAAGAGCCGCCTTAGCTTAAACCAATCTCTCGTTAGATATAAAAGCCTCATGCTTACTCGTAAGCCTGGGGCTTTTTTATATAATTAATATGTTAATTCGCTATATTGACATCGGCAGTAAATTGAACGAAAGTTCAATATCATGAGCGGATAAGCTCTACGCATCTTTTTTCAGCTCCGCACTGACAGATACTCATGTTTTTAGTTAAAATCACCCAGCAGGACCGAAGTCCTGGCCGATTTTAAGCGAACTGAGTTATCGGCATACGCAGATAAATAAATTAACAGACTAAGTGGTTGAAATACATGGCTGGACGCATTCCCAAAAATTTTATTGACGACCTTATCGCACGCACCGATATAGTTGATATTATTGATAGCCGTGTGAAATTAAAAAAGAAAGGCAAAGATTACCGGGCGCGCTGCCCTTTTCATAACGGCAATAACGACTCTTCATTTTCGGTGAGCAGCGATAAACAGTTTTATCACTGCTTTAACTGCGGCGCGAGCGGCAATGTGCTTACTTTTCTGATGGAATATGATGGCATTGAATTCGTCGATGCCATTGAAACACTTGCCGAACAACAAGCCATAGAAGTGCCGCGCGAAGCCGCAGGCACAGCAATATCTACGCACAACAGTTATATCGATCGTAAAGATCTCTATCAGTTAATGGCTGATATTACGGTTTTTTATCAGCAGCAACTGCGCCAGCATACCAATAGCCAGCAGGTTATCAACTATCTGAAAGGCCGAGGTCTCTCCGGCGAAACCGTTAAACACTTTAAGATAGGCTATGCCCCCGATGGCTGGGATGAAGTGCGTAAGCGCTTTGCCCTCTCCGGCGAGCAGGAAAAACAGCTGATTGATGCCGGTATGCTGATCGCCAAAGAAACTAAGGGCAGTTACGATCGTTTTCGTAACCGCCTGATGTTCCCTATCCACGATCGGCGCGGACGGGTGATAGGTTTTGGCGGCCGGGTATTGACAAATGAAGAGCCTAAATACCTGAATTCTCCGGAAACGCCTATTTTTCATAAAGGCAAAGAACTTTACGGCTTATATCAGGTCAAACAAGCATATAAAGAGATAAAACGCATTCTCGTTGTTGAAGGCTATATGGATGTTGTTGCCCTGGCACAATTCGGTATTGATTATGCCGTTGCTTCACTGGGTACCAGCACCACAGCCGAGCATATTCACATTCTTTTCCGCCATAGCAGTGAGGTCATTTGCTGTTTTGATGGTGATAAAGCAGGCCGCGATGCAGCCTGGCGGGCATTGGAAAATGCCCTTCCCTATATACAGGACGGACGAACGCTGCGTTTTATGTTTGTCCCTGAGGGTGAAGATCCCGATAGTTTAATACAGCAACAGGGTAAACAAGCCTTTGAGCTATTAATCGAAGCAGCGCTGCCGTTATCTGAGTTTCTTTTCCAGCATCTGTTGGCCCAGGTTGATATGGGAAGTCGTGACAGCAAAGCCAAGCTTGCGCAACTGGCTATTCCGTTAATCAGCAGAATGCCGGAAAGCGTATTTAGACAGATGATGAAAGAGCGTCTGGTGGTTTTATTGGGGGTTGATGAAGACGGCCTGCAGAAACTGCTGCCGGACACGAAAAAAACGGAAAACAACGCCAAGAAACAGAAAGTAACACCGATGCGTCTGGCTATTTCACTGTTATTACAGCATCCGAATGTCGCTTATGGTTTACCTGAGTTTCCTGAATTTAAAGAGATGAACCTACCCGGTCTGACTTTATTGAATTCATTACTTGAAATCTGCAGGATCAGTCCCAATATAAGTACTGGACAGCTGCTTGAACATTGGCGCGAAAAACCGGAATATAAGCAACTGAATAAACTGGCTGTATGGCAAAATGATGTAAAAGAAGAAAACTACGAGGCTGTCTTTCTGGATATCTTAGAGAATTTTCTTAATCTTCATATCAGCAGTAAAATTGAATATTTAAAACAAAAGGAACGTTCTGGTGCAGCATTGACAAGTGAAGAAACACTGCAGCTGGCATCACTACTTCTTGAACAAAAACAAAAGTAATGAAACTGGAAAAGTTTATAATTTAAGCGTATAATCCAGCGCTTGATTTTTTTTCAATCTCATTCCTAATTCGTAATCTATTTTGGACGGTATCTATGGCTCAAACACCTCAGTCTCAGCTCAAAGAGCTTATTATCAAAGGTAAAGAAAAAGGCTTTTTAACCTACGCGGAAGTTAACGACCACCTGCCTCAAGATATCGTTGAATCTGAACAGGTTGAAGATATCATACAGATGATCAATGACATGGGGATCCGTGTTGTAGAAACTGCGCCTGATGCAGACGAATTATTATTATCCGATAATGACAGCGATGCTACCGATGAAGATGCGGTAGAAGCCGCCGCACAAGTTTTAGCAACGGTTGAATCGGAAATCGGCCGCACCACCGACCCGGTGCGTATGTATATGCGCGAAATGGGGACCGTTGAGCTGCTGACACGCGAAGGCGAAATAGTGATCGCTAAACGTATCGAAGAAGGGATTAAAGAAGTTCAGAACTCTGTTTCTGAATACCCGGCAACGATCACAGGTTTACTCGATAACTGGGATAGTTACGAAGCCGATGAGATGAAACTGACCGACCTTATCAGCGGTTTTGTTGATCCCAATGATGAAATGACACAAGCGGTCAGCGCCACGCATATCGGCTCAGAATTAACCGATACACAGTTAAAAGATGAAGATGACTCAGATGAAATTGAGGTCGTCGATGATGAAGATGAGGAAGAGGGACAAAAAGGCCCATGTCCTGAAGAAGCCGCAGAGAAGTTTGCCGAACTGCGTAAACTGAATAAGATTGTTGAAGACTCTATTATCAAAAATGGCCGAGGTCACGCAGAAACACGCAAAGCCATTCATGAACAAGCCGAGTTTTTCCAGCAATTTAAGCTTATTCCGAAACAGTTTGATCGCATGGTGCAATCGATTCGCGAATCAATGAATGCGGTACGTGTTCAAGAACGTTTAGCATTAAAAATCTGTGTTGAACAAAGCAAAATGCCTAAAAAAGCCTTTATTGCCCTGTTCAAAGGCAATGAAACCAATAGCGCATGGTTAGAAGCCATTCTTTCCAGCGATACTGATTATGCTAAGCGTATTAAACTCTTTGAAGAAGACTTAACCCGCTGCATCAGAAAAATGGTATCTATTGAAGAGCAAACTGCGCTGACGATTTCTAATTTAAAAGAGATTTCGCGCAATATGAGCATAGGTGAAGCGAAAGCACGCCGTGCAAAAAAAGAGATGGTAGAAGCCAACCTGCGTCTGGTTATCTCTATTGCTAAAAAATACACTAACCGTGGTTTACAGTTCCTGGATTTGATTCAAGAAGGTAATATCGGCCTGATGAAAGCCGTGGATAAATTTGAATACCGTCGCGGTTATAAATTCTCGACCTATGCGACATGGTGGATCCGTCAGGCTATCACCCGCTCGATTGCCGATCAGGCGCGTACCATCCGTATTCCGGTGCATATGATTGAGACCATCAACAAACTCAACCGTATTTCTCGCCAGATGCTGCAGGAGATGGGGCGTGAGCCGCAGCCTGAAGAGCTAGCTGAGCGCATGATGATGCCGGAAGATAAAATCCGCAAAGTGCTTAAGATAGCGAAAGAGCCAATCTCCATGGAAACCCCGATCGGTGATGATGAAGATTCGCATCTAGGTGATTTTATTGAAGATACCACTATTTCACTGCCCGTTGACTGTGCCACCAGCGAAAGCCTGAAAAATGCCACCAACGATGTATTGGAAGGGTTAACCGCACGTGAAGCCAAAGTCTTACGTATGCGTTTTGGTATCGATATGAATACCGATCATACCCTAGAAGAAGTTGGCAAGCAGTTTGATGTTACCCGTGAGCGTATTCGTCAAATTGAAGCGAAAGCGTTACGTAAATTACGTCACCCAAGCCGCAGCGAACAACTGCGCAGCTTTCTCGATGAATAACTCCTATTAAAATAAAAAATCCTGCTACGGCAGGATTTTTTTTCACTAAAAAGTGATAAATAGCGAATATTATCAAATGATAACAACAAGAGCGTAGAATAAATAAGCAAACGCATGACATATGCTAGACAGGTAAAAATTTACCTTATATAATCGCCTCACAAATTCAGCCCTTAGTTTTAGCTTGTAAGAGCAAAAGCCCGGCAGATTAAAAAATTTCCCCCTTAGCATTAACTTAGAATAGAAGGTTAGAGCAAGCTCGGC
>JBFGZH010000153.1:0-6401 GCA_041586895.1 Psychromonas sp.
CGAAGCTATTCTGCGCCCGGAGAAACTCAAGGGCTCAACCTATAAACTAAAAACCCCGGAGCATGTCTCTGAACATTCGTTATTTATTACCATCAATGACGTTGTTTTAAATGAGGGTACGGAGCACGAAATACGCCGCCCCTTTGAGGTCTTTATCAACTCCAAAAGTCTGGAGCATTATCAATGGATAATTGCCTTAACCAGAATTATGTCCGCGGTATTTCGTAAAGGCGGAGACTGCACTTTTCTGGTTGAAGAGCTGCATTCTGTCTTTGATCCCCGTGGCGGTTACTGGAATCGAGGCAAATATGTCCCCTCTCTAATTGCAGAGATAGGCAATATTATTGAAATGCACCTGATGGAAATTGGTCTTCTGGAAAACCCGGAAATGGATAAACATCAACAAGCATTTCTGGATCAGAAAAAAGCCGAATTAGCAGAGGTAAAAGCAGAAGTGCCTGCAGAGCAGCAAGACAGCGGAAATTTTCCTGCTAATGCCACGCTTTGCTATAAATGTCATTGTAAGGCCGTCGTGATCAAGGATAACTGCCAGACCTGTTTGAACTGTGGTGATTCTAAATGCGGCTAACAGCAGCCAGCGTTACTTAGAATATAGCATGATGCTCGATAGCAATATCGAGTTTCATCAGTTGCCCCCCCTTACTCCTTGATGAGCGTTGTAAATGGCAGATTATTTTCTATCAGCCAGTTATCAATATTGGCAGCACTGATAAAAATTAACAGCTGCTCATCGGCTCCTTTTTTTAATTTGATATTATATGAGCTCAAGCCCCCTATATGTATTTTTTTAGTGTCAATATTTTCCACTACATAGGGACAGTTAAGGCAGGATAAGCGGCAAACTCTTTTTACCTCACAGGTCGCCGCTTCCTTGAGATCGTTAATTAGCCCTTTTGCGCATAAATCAGCATAAGTTACTATTCTTGTCTGTAATAATTTGACCACGCTCCCCCCTCTATCCAAGTAGAAACCCGCTGCGATAAGATTTACTGATATAGGAGTATAGGTGGAATAAAAGATCTTGCCCTGAAAATAGGCTAATTTAAGCCGAACTTTTATCCAATTCTGCCTGTCAAGTTGCATTTAAACGCGCAACCAGGTGAATTCACAAGATACAAGCGAACCTTGACCTATCTATTAGTATTGAACTAGCTTTTAGGAAAGGCGGCGATTCGCCAAGTTTCCTGAAAAACAAAAGCAAAACATTGAAAGAAAGGAGAAGTGCAATATGTGGTTACCTGAATTTGTGTATAAGTACAAGCCTCACCTGCTTATCGCTGCCGGTCTGCTGTGTTTGCTGACCTTCAATAACACGCCCGGCAACTTCGCCGGCTGGGTACTGGTTGCAGCAGGCGGCTTGATCTATTGGGCGCGTAGCAGTTAGCCAGCTTGCTTTGTCTGTCAGCTAAAATCCTGCGATTAAGAAAGCTGATAAATGCCGCGCGCCATAAATAATGTATTCAGCGCTAGACTCGCTAAGCGCGCCGTTTACTTAGTTATAACCACGAACAAATTCATAAGTTACCACATCGGGTATCAACGCTTCGTGTGTAACACTCTTTTGCGCCAGGCTTTCTTGGCGATCCAGCTCGAGTTGAACGGCTAAATGGTTGGTACAATCATTTAGCAAGGGGGTTTTAAAGGTGGTGTTGGTTCTCTTTTTATACGTGCTCATTATCCTAGACTCCATTGCTAATAAAATTTCTGTCGTCAACAACTGTCACTATTGCATTATGACTAATGGCGTTGATTAACGACTCGTTAATTTTCCACTTGTTTGCTTAATTAATAAGCATAATTAATGCCAAGTCATTAAATAGATGCACGGGTTCATTAAAGGCACTACTTTATGGCGGTTTTATCAGCTTGTAATATTATCCCACACAAAAAGTATAGTTAATTGTTGGTTCGAAAACGTACAATATAAGTGCATTTTGTGCGTTATGGTCAAATATCTACGCCAAAATTCAACTTAAAGATTCGCTCTGACAGCTTTAAATTAAGCAAAGAAGCTCTATATTTAAAGTAACGCTCAGCTTAGTGTTCAGAGCAGCCCGGCCAATAAACCGAGCGCCTCCTTTTCTGCAAAATAATCGGACTATGTTCATGCTAAAAAGATACCGCATGCTGCTTATCACCCTGCTGATTATTGCCGTCATTACACTGCTTGTTGTGTATAGCAAGCGCCCTCGCCCGGTTTCTGTTGTCGTACAGGAAGTGACAAGCGGTGAAGTGCTGGCAACAGTAACCAATACTCGAGCAGGAACGCTCAAAGCCTGCCAACGAGCGCGCCTTTCTCCTTCTATCGGCGGTCAGATTGAAAACCTGCCGGTTAATGAAGGTGATCACGTCAAAGCCGGACAGCTGCTGCTGGAAATATGGAATGATGACCTGCAGGCACAGGTGGCACTGGCTGAGCATGAAAACAGACGTAGCATGACTCTGGCACGTGAAGTCTGCATTATTGCCGATGCCCTTAACCGTGAAGCGCAGCGCCTGCGTGTCTTACAGCAAAAAAGGATGGTTGCAGAAGAAAGTGTCGATAAGGTTGCCAGTGAAGCACAGGCCAAACAGGCAGCTTGCCAGGCCGCTGACAGCGCCATCAAAGTCAGTCAGTCAAAAATCGATGTCGCTAAGGCGGCACTGGCGCGTACCCGTTTAACCGCCCCTTTTGCCGGCCGGATTGCTGAAGTCAATGCTGAGCGGGGTGAATTTCTTACTCCTTCACCGATCGGCGTTGCCACCCTGCCGGCGATTGACCTGATTGACTACAGCTGCCTTTATGTTTCTGCGCCTATTGATGAAGTCGATGCGCCTCGCATTCGAGCGCAGATGCCCGCACGTATTTCACTGGATGCTTTTGCCGGACAGGTATTTGCCGGCACAGTACGCCGGGTTGCCGTCTATGTGCTGGATCTGGAAAAGCAATCACGCACCGTTGACATAGAAGTTGAGTTCAGCAAACGCGAAGATACAGACAATATGCTACCCGGTTACAGTGCCGATGCTGAAGTTATTGTCGATAGCCGTGATAACGTTTTACGCATTCCCACTATGGCGGTATTTGATCGCAACCAGGTGTTGATTGTTAACCATGATGGCGTGCTTGAACAGCGGCAGATCAGCATAGGTATCAGCAACTGGAGTTATACGGAAGTCACTGCCGGCCTCAAAGCAGGTGAACAGCTGGTGACTTCAATCGAGCGCGAAGGGGTTGAAGAGGGAGCCAGCGCGATTATTGAGAAGCAAGATGATTGAATTAAAAAACATTCACCGCGACTTTCTGGTGGGTGAGCAGAGAGTACATGCGCTGGATAATATTAATCTGTCTATTGAGGCGGGTGAATATATCTCCATTATGGGCCCTTCCGGATCAGGAAAGTCAACCTTGCTGAATTTAATCGGTCTGCTTGATAGCGCCACTGCCGGCAGTTACTTTCTAAACCGCCAGGATGTGACCTCCCTGGCTGATGTGCAACGCGCGGCAACACGAAGTAAAACCATAGGTTTTGTTTTTCAGGCGTTTCACCTTATTCCGCGCTTAACTGCGGCCGAAAATATTGAACTGCCTTTAATCCTTGCCGGAACAGAGCCTATGCAGCGCCGGCCGTTAGTTGATCAAGCCGTTGCCGCGGTGGATTTAGCAGATCGCGCTCACCATACGCCGGATCAACTTTCCGGCGGACAGCGACAACGTGTGGCCATTGCCCGCGCCACTATTATGCAGCCGAAGCTATTACTGGCCGATGAACCGACCGGTAATCTCGACCAAAAATCCGGGCTGGAGGTAATAAATATTATTGAACAGCTCAATCAGCAGGGGATCACCGTCATTATAGTGACCCATGACAGCACTATCGGGCAACGGGCTAGGCGGCAAATACAGATGGTTGATGGACGCATCAGCTCGGATCAATACCGCTTGCCAACAGGCGCAAACTGATGGCCACTTCCCTCGCTGATATGGCCCGTTTCTCCTGGAGAGCCTTAACCGGTTACCCAACGCGCACCATTCTGATGCTCACGGCCATGGCCATTGGTGTGGCGGCAGTGATCATGCTAACGGCTTTAGGAGAAGGCGCACGGCGCTATGTCACGGCCGAATTTAGCTCCTTAGGCACCAATCTGGTGATTGTTTTCCCCGGCTATTCTGAAACTTCAGGGCTAAGCCCCATTGCCATGGTCGGCAGCACGCCTCGTGACTTGACTCTCGAAGATGCACAGGCGTTAACCCGAAACAGTAATATTCGCCGTATCGCCCCTATCAATATCGGTTCAGTGACGGCCAGTTTTCAGGGACGCTCACGGGAAGTGCCCATTCTTGGCGGTAATGCTGACCTGTTAGCGATTCGTCACTGGCAAATGGCCCAGGGACAGTTTCTGCCCGCTTCGGCATTGGATCAGGCGCTCCCGGTTTGTGTGATCGGCAGAAAAGTACGTGACGAACTCTTTGCTGCACAGCCGGCGCTCGGTCAATGGATACGTCTGGGGGATCGGCGTTTTCGTGTGCTCGGTATTATCGCCTCCGAAGGGCGTTCGATTGGTGTCGATGTGCAGGATACCATTATAATTCCGGTGGCCTCGGCACAGCAGTTATTTAACACACCATCACTGTTTCGTATTCTCGTGGAGGCCAAAACCCGCTCCGCGATCGAGTCGGTCAAACAGGCGATTATTGACCTGTTACAAGAGCGCCATCAGGGTAAGCGAGATGTCACTGTGATCACTCAGGATGCGGTGCTGCTCACCTTTGACCGCATATTAAGCGCATTAACTTATGCGATCGGCGGCATGGCTGCTATCAGCCTGGCGGTTGCCGGAATTTTAATTATGAATGTGATGCTTATTGCCGTATCCCAGCGCACCGCAGAAATTGGCCTGCTTAAGGCATTGGGCGCTCCGCAACGGCAGATCCTCAAACTGATCTTATTCGAGGCGATGCTGTTATCTGCTTTCGGCGCCGTCATTGGTGTGCTTCTTGGAGAGCTGGGTTGTTTGGCTATCAGGCAGGCTTTTCCAAATTTACCTGCCTACGCCCCGATCTGGGCGGTAGTGACGGCCATTACCGTCAGTCTAGTGGCCGGATTTATTTTTAGCCTGCTGCCCGCCCGGCAGGCCGCACGCCAGGATCCGGTGTTAGCCTTAAGGGGGAAATAAACAATGCTGCTACGCGACTTCCTGCACTTAACCGGCTCATCTGTGATCGCCCATCGCCTGCGCAGCTTTTTAACGGCATTGGGCATTGCGGTAGGCGTTGCTGCTGTTGTTCTGTTAACCTCAATTGGTGAAGGCGTGCATCGCTTTGTGCTCTCTGAGTTTACCCAGTTCGGCACTAATCTAGTGGCCATCAATCCAGGTAAAGTGACGACCGGCGGGATCAGTATGGGCGTATTTGGTACGCAGCGGCCATTAACCATTGCCGATGCTCAGGCGCTTAAACGTTTACCTTATGCCAAAGCCGTGGTCGCTTTTGTGCAGGGCAATGCGGAAGTAGAAGCAGGTAACCGCAGTCGCCGCACCACCATTTATGGCGCCGGCGCGCAAATGCCGGAAGCTTTGCAAATGGCGGTCAAGTCAGGCCGTTTTCTGCCCGATGATGATCCGACGGCGCCGCGTGCCTTTGCCGTGCTCGGCAGTAAACTTAAGCAGGAACTGTTTAACGAGCAAAATCCTTTAGGACAGCGGATTACTGTCGGCGGTTATCGTTTTCGTATTATCGGCGTCATGGAGTCCAAAGGTAACGTATTGGGCTTTGATCTCGATGACACCCTTTATATTCCCGCCTCGCGGGCGTTGAGTTTATTTAACCGCAACACCCTCCATGAAATCGATCTGCTTTATGATGACCAGACTGCCATAGAAACCGTTGTCAATGGCATCAGGGCCACCCTGACAGCTAGGCACGGCAGAGATGATGTCACTATTACCACGCAACAACAGATGCTTGAGGTGCTGGGTTCGGTATTAAATGTGCTGACCTTTGCCGTAGGCGCTATCGGCGGCATTTCCTTATTAGTCGGTGCTATCGGCATCGTCACTATTATGACCATTGCCGTCAATGAGCGCACCAGTGAAATCGGCCTGATTCGTGCACTGGGCGCCAAGCAGTCACAGGTACTGAGTTTATTTTTAGGTGAAGCTATTGTGCTTTCTGCCCTGGGTGGCTTGGCCGGATTGGGGTTGGGAATAGGTATTGCGCAACTGCTGCACCTCAGTCTGCCTGGTCTGCCGGTGCATACCTCATGGTTTTTTGTGGCTCTCGCCGAAGTGATTGCCATCAGTATTGGCCTGCTTGCCGGCGTCCTGCCTGCCCGCCGCGCAGCACGACTCGATCCTGTCGAAGCGCTGCGTGCAGAGTAGTGATTACCGAAGGGCCTGAC
>JBFGZH010000154.1:0-6400 GCA_041586895.1 Psychromonas sp.
ATCATTTATTAAATTTCTTAAACATTACCCTTGGGAATATAGCAATGCTAAAAAATATCAATCCAACGCAAACAGCTGCATGGTCTGAATTACAGGCTTTATTTGATAAAAATCAAGATATGGAGTTATCGGCTCTTTTTGCCAATAATCCGGATCGTTTTAAACAGTTTTCCTGTCAGTTTAATGATGATCTACTCGTTGATTTCTCTAAAAACTTTATCACTGAAGAAATTTTTGGAAAATTAATTGAGCTTGCCGAGCAAGTTGATCTTAAGGGGGCAATTAAAGCACAATTTTCCGGTGAAAAAATTAATGCCACAGAAGGCCGTGCTGTACTGCATAGCGCGCTGCGTAACCGCAGCAATACGCCGGTAATGGTTGATGGCGTTGACGTTATGCCGAAAGTCAATAAAGTACTGGCGCAGATGAAAGAGTTCTGTGCAAAAATTCATTCAGGTGAATGGAAAGGTTATACGGGCAAACGTATTACAGATATCGTTAATATCGGTATCGGTGGTTCCGATCTTGGCCCGTACATGGCAACAGAAGCATTAACGCCATATAAAGTGGAAGGTATTAACAGCCACTTTGTCTCTAATGTTGACGGCACCCATATTGTTGAAGCTTTAAAACCACTGAATCCGGAAACAACGCTGTTTTTAATCGCGTCAAAAACATTTACTACGCAGGAAACCATGACTAACGCCAACAGTGCGCGAGAGTGGTTCTTAGGCGCGGCACAGAATGAAGCGCATATCGCTAAACATTTTGCGGCATTATCTACCAATGCCCAGCTGGTGACTGACTTTGGTATTGATATTGAAAATATGTTTGAGTTCTGGGATTGGGTTGGCGGTCGTTACTCAATGTGGTCGGCAATAGGTTTATCCATTGCATTAACCATCGGCTTTGATAACTTTGAAGCGCTGCTCGAAGGTGCACACGAAATGGATAAACATTTCGCAAGCGCTGACTTTAAAGAGAATATTCCGGTTATTTTAGGGGTTATCGGAGTCTGGTATAATAACTTCTATGGCGCTGAGTCTGAAACTATTCTGCCTTACGACCAATATATGCACCGTTTCCCGGCCTTCTTTCAGCAGGGTAATATGGAATCAAACGGTAAGTGTGTGGATCGTGATGGTAACCCAGTTGATTACCAGACTGGGCCGATTATCTGGGGTGAGCCGGGGACTAACGGTCAACATGCTTTCTATCAGCTGATCCACCAGGGAACAAAACTGATCCCATGTGATTTCATCGCGCCAGCGGTAAGCCATAATCCAACCGGTGATCACCATACTAAACTGCTTTCTAACTTCTTTGCACAAACAGAAGCCTTAGCATTTGGTAAAACTAAAGAGCAGGTGGAAGCGGAATTCATTGCTGCAGGTAAAACACTGGAAGAAGTGGCTAATGTCGTGCCCTTTAAAGTGTTTACCGGTAACAAACCAAGTAACTCTATTTTAGTTAAAAAAATCACACCGAAAACATTAGGTCAGATGATTGCCATGTACGAGCAGAAGATCTTTACTCAAGGTATTATCTGGAACATCTTCAGTTTCGATCAGTGGGGCGTTGAACTAGGTAAACAGCTTGCCGGTCAAATCCTGCCTGAGCTGGATACTGGCGATGCAGTAGAGAGCCATGACAGCTCAACCAATGGCCTGATTAACGCGTGGAAGGCTTGGAAATAGCATAACTCGCTATTTTAGCTAAGCGAATAAAAAATCCTCATCCTGTTTTTCAGGCTGGGGATTTTTTTTGATATTCAGTGAATATCATATATCTGCTTTTAGAAGTTGATGATAGCGCCTATACTCTTGTTTTGATAGAGATTAAAAGACAGGTAAGGTCATTATGAAATATTTAGTTACAGGCGCGGCAGGCTTTATAGGGAGTGCGGTCGTTGAACGATTAACAGCGGCTGGTCATCAAGTTATTGGTATTGATAATCTTAATGACTATTACGACATTGCTCTGAAAGAGGCGCGCTTAAGCAGAATCGCCCATCCTTTATTTACCTTTATTAAGCTGGATCTGGCTGACCGAGTGGCCATGCCCGAGCTGTTTGCAACACAGCAGTTTGATCGCGTTATTCACCTGGCTGCACAAGCCGGGGTGCGCTACTCCATTGATAACCCTTTAGCTTATGCAGACAGCAATTTAGTCGGACATCTCAATATCTTAGAGGGATGTCGTCATAGCAAGGTGAAACATCTTGTTTACGCCTCATCCAGTTCGGTTTACGGTTTAAACAGTAAAGTCCCCTTTTCGACTGGTGATTCGGTTGATCATCCTATCTCTTTGTATGCAGCGACTAAAAAGTCGAATGAGTTAATGGCGCATACCTATTCTCATCTCTATGATCTGCCGACCACAGGTTTACGCTTTTTCACCGTCTATGGCCCGTGGGGACGTCCGGATATGGCGCTCTTTAAATTCACCCGGAAGATTATCAATGGCGAACAGATTGATGTTTATAATCATGGTGATATGCGCCGCGACTTTACCTATATTGATGACATTGTTGAAGGGGTTATTCGTATTCAGGATGTCATCCCGGCTAAAAATAAAAACTGGTTACCGGAAACCGGCACGCCGGCAACAAGCTCTGCGCCTTATTCAATCTATAATATCGGCAATGGCAGCCCGGTAAAACTGCTGGATTTTATCGATGCTTTAGAGGACGCCTTAGGCATTGAGGTAAAGAAAAACTTTATGGCGATGCAGCCCGGTGATGTTTATCAAACTTTTGCAGATACTAAAGATCTTTTTCAAGCAATTGATTATCAACCGGCAATGGGCGTAAAACAGGGCGTGGCTGAATTTGTCAGCTGGTATAGAAGTTTTTATCAATAAATTTTGTGAGGCCGCCTCAGCGTTGCGGCCTCAATCATTTACTTGATTGCTATTTTATCAAACAAAGCGATCACCTGCTCAACACTGATATCCGCCATAATATGATCGCCTTTAGCCCTTGCACTCCACGGCAGCTCGCTGAGTGGTTTTTTATGCTGCTCCTGCACATGTTTTTCATAGACGCTGATAACAGTATCTTTACTAAGGTAGGGGCGGGTTCTATTCGGATTACTGTGCCCGTATAAACCTATTACCGGCACCCCCTGCGTAGTGGCAATATGGGCAGGTCCGGAATCGGGTGCAAGTATAAGTTGGGCTTCTCTGATAACTGCGGTTAATTGTTTTAACGAGGTTTTACCGATTAAATTTGTCACCTGCTCATTCATTAGCGCTTCTATATCACTGCCCAGCTTCAGCTCTCGTGGAGCCGGCGAGCCGCACAGGATCACTTGAAAACCTTGTTGCACCGCATAGTCGGCAACGGCTGCATATCGCTCAGTCAGCCAGTTGCGCTCATCTTTGCTGGCGGCCGGCGAAATGACAAACAGCGGTTTATTCTCCTGACGCTGCTGCTGAGCAAAGTTGATATCGGACTCTGCCAGCGGAATATTCCAACTCGGCGTGCTTTTATCTATTCCTAAAAAGTAAGCAAATTCAAAAAAGCTGTCCAGCACATGCGCCGAGGAAACATCTTTGATCTTTTTATTGGTAAATAACCATTGTGCTTCTTTAGCCCGTTTGCGGTTAAAACCTATTTTATATTTGGCTTTAATGCCCAGCGTTAGAGCACTGGCGCGCAGTGCCAGCTGCATATGCAACAGTGCATCAAAGTGCTGATCGGCTAACTGCTTCCAAATCGCCTTCATACCTGAAAAACCTGTCGATTTATCAAATACAATCACCCTCACACCGGGTAAGTCATGGAGCAGCTGCGCTTCAATTTTACCCATGATCCAGGTTATTTGCGTGCTCGGCCATTGTTTTTGAATTGCCTGTACTGCCGCAACGGCATGGCAGACATCGCCAATTGCCGAAAGACGTAAAATACAAATTGATTTTGGTGCTGTTGTAAATAAAGCCATAGTAGTATGATTCGTTGGTCAATTTTCTAAAGTATACAATAATCGGAATAAATATTTATGGTTAAAATTTTACAAAAAAATAAAGTCTATATTGTTTATGATGATGACTTGTTAAGTGAGCATATCGAGGATTGTTTTGCCGCGGATTACTGGCAAAGGCTGGGGAAGGTTATCGGTAGTGCACAGGGGCGGGGCACAACCTGGTTTGTGCAGTTAGCAAAAATTCAGGGCGCACTACGCCATTATCGTCGCGGGGGGGTATTCGGCAAACTTGTTTCCGATCACTATCTTTTTAATGGTTGGCAAAAAACACGCTCTGTACAGGAGTTTTACTTGTTAGAGAAGCTTAATCAGGCGGGGGTGAATGTGCCTAAAGCCATTGCGGCAAGGGTAAAAAAAAGCGGGCTCTCCTATCAGGCTGATCTGTTATCGGAAAAGATCCCCGATGCCAAGGATCTGGTGGATATCCTGCAGAGCAGAGCGCTAGCGCCTCAGGAGTACCGAGCAATAGGTGCGCAAATTAAAAAAATGCATCATGCCCAGGTCAACCATACTGATCTCAATATCCATAATATTTTATTAGATAAAGCCAGCAAGGTGTGGCTGATTGATTTTGATAAGTGCTATCAGCAGTCGGGTGATAACTGGCAGGCAGCAAATCTAGCGCGTTTATTAAGATCCTTCAATAAAGAGTTAAAAAAACGCGCCATAAAATGGCAAGCTGCTGACTGGCAATATTTAATGAGTGGGTATAGTGCTTAACTGCTGTAATGTGCGAGCCAATGCACCTCTGTTTTTATCAACCACGGCTAATGCTGATGCCCCCATCTCCTGCATTTTTGTTTTATCGGCAAAGAGTTTCAGCAGATTGTCTGCAATCTCATTTTCCTTTGCGCAGACAATACAGCCATTAGAGGCAATTAACTGCTCGGTAATGAGTTGAAAATTATAAAAACTCGGCCCGGTTAAACAGGGCTTGGCTAATGCGGCCGGCTCGAGCAGATTATGACCACCCACTTTATTGCCCAGTAAGCTTCCGCCCATAAAGCAGATATCGGCAGCAGCAATTAAAGTGAGCATCTCACCCATGGTATCGGCAAGGTAAACTGATGTTGCTTGAGTCACTTTTTGTTTGCTGGTGCGGGTGACGGTATTAAAATCACTGTCCTGAGCGAGCGCCGCGACTTCTAAAAAACGCTCGGGGTGTCGAGGTACTAAAATTAATAGTGCGTCCGGCAGTGTGGCTAACACTCTTTTATGTGCTGTTAATATCCGCTCATCTTCCCCCTGGTGGGTGCTCGCTGCTATCCAGATCGGGCGGTTAATCGCCAATTCGCGGCGTAGCGTTTCACCTGCTGTTTTTATTTCATCGCTAATAGAGATATCAAATTTAATGGAGCCGGTGATCGCGATTTTTTCTTTCTCTATGCCTAACAATCGAAAACGCTGTGCATCGGCCTCTGTCTGACAAAGCAGTTGGTCGATATTTTTCGCCAACAGGTTAAAGATAAATTGAAATCTTTTATAACCAAGATAAGAACGCTCTGATAGACGGGCGTTAATAATAGAGATTGGAATATTATATTGGTGAACGCTATTCAGGGTATTTGGCCAGAGTTCGGTTTCCATTATCAGCAGAGCGCTTGGTTTTATGGTTTTAATAAAGCGTTTTACTGCCCAGGCAAAATCCAGTGGCATATACCTGTGCTCAACTAAATCTCCAAGCTTTGCCACTTCAGCTGCGCCTGTGCTGGTGGTGGTGGTGACAACAATTGCTTTATCGGGATTCTGCTGCTTTAAGGATTTGATTAAAGGAGTGGCTGCAATCACTTCACCAACAGAAACCGTATGGATCCAAAGCGGGGCAGCGTTGTTCTCTTTTAGCTTGGGGGTAAAACCAAAGTGTTCCAGCCAGCGCTTTCCAAACTTAGGTTTATTAGCTTTGCTTTTATAAAGGCCATAGAGAAAAAAGGGGGCGATCAAAAAAAGCAGTAAAGTGTATAAAATGCGAATAAACATGGAACATATTTTCAATATAAAAAGAATGCATATAGTGTACACTAAAACGAATTTTTTAAGTGAGCTTTGATAACAACTTGAGTGCTGATTATGGCAGAAGAAAAAACAAAAAAACAATATAAGCTGCTGTTTTATGTAGAGCAAAACTATTCCTTTGCTATTTTACGTCCTCTGCAGGATGTTGCTCTGCAACAGGGATACTTGGTTAAATGGTTGTTAGTTGGTAATGAGGTATCTCGCGTGTTTTTAAAAGAGCATGAAGAGATGCTGGGAAGCATCTCTGATGCGGTTGCCTATTCTCCAGATGCCGTGTTTGCTCCGGGTGATCGTGTTCCATCCTTTATTCCCGGCTTAAAAGTGCAAGTCTTTCATGGCTTAAATGAGAGTAAAAGAGGTAATCTTTATCCGGAAAGAGGCTTATTTGATCTCTATTGTAC
>JBFGZH010000155.1:0-6398 GCA_041586895.1 Psychromonas sp.
TACCGCAACGGCATGCAGCAATGAGCTTACTGGTGCCGGCGCGGCCATCGAGACGGGCAACCAGGCATGCAGAGGAAACAGGGCGGCTTTGACGCCAAGCCCCGCTATCAATAAAACAAAGATTATCTGCAGGTGCGTTCTATCAAGATCAGGCAATGCTGCCAATACGCCTGCTGTTGTGAAATCCAGCATGCCGACCATGGTTTTTAGCCAGACGACACCAGCCAGCAGTAATACACCGCCCAGCATGGTATAAATAAGGTAAGTCCGTGCCGCTTTAATGGATGCCGCATTGCCTTTGTGAGCAATCAGCGGATAGGTGGTCAGGGTCAGTAGTTCGTAAAAGATAAGAAAGGTCAACAAATTGCCAGCTAGCGCTAAGCCAATAGTCGCGCCGACACATAAGCTAAAGAAAGCAAAGAAGCGACTTAAGTGCGCCGAATTGTTAAAATAGGCGATCGCATAAATGGTGGTCAATAACCAGAGAAAACCCGACAGGCTGACAAAAAGAAGCGAAAGGGCATCCGCACGCAGCACAAGATCAATATTAGGTAACAAAGTGAGGCGCGTCTCAAAGTATAAGCTATGGCTGACGCCGTTAAGCAGCAAAGCAATAAGACTTAAGGTCAGCAAGGCGCCAGCGATATTGAAAGTGCGGCGTAGTAAAGAGTTATGCTCCGCAGTCGCCATGATCGCCAAGCCCGCTAGAAATGGCCCTAGCACAATCAATCCCGGTAATAGCGAACTCAGGTTCATCCGTTACTTACCTGTAAGGTTGGCTGAAGCAGATTGAGAATAAACGCCGTATTGAGCCCCAGGGCCAGCGTAAAAAGCGCCAGCACAAGCGCCGCTGCTGTCAGCATCCTGGAAGGGGCAGGGTGGACAACAGTACTGTTAGCAGGAGGACTGCGGGTAAAGGCCAGATTCAGTATCTTAGCCAGATACATGGCAGCGATAAGTCCGCCAGCGAGTACTACGATTACCCACCACCATTGACCACGTTCGATAGACGCCGTAAGCAGTAACCATTTGGCAATAAAACCGGCGCTTGGCGGTAGCCCAATCAAACTAACGCCGGCGATCGCAAACACCAATAGGTTAAGCGGTTCACGACTTGCAACTCCCTTGAATTGTGCAATATCACCCGTGCCCTGTGAGAGGATCAGATTCCCGGCAGATAAAAACATTGCTGCTTTAGCACAGGCATGCGCGACAATAAAATAGACGGCGGCCTGAGACGCCAAACTGGAAAACGAAGGGCTGTTGTTAGTTAGCGCGCTTAAGGGAAACAGTAAGAAGATGTAACCGAGTTGCCCGACCGTTGAGTAAGCAACCAATACTTTTAGCTGTGTGGCACGAAAGGCTTTCCAGGAGCCATAAATAATGGCTGCTGCCCCTAAGGCGCCTAACAGCTGAGCCGCGGCAAAGGTAGTTGATTCACTTAACACTTCAAACCAGAACTTGATCAAGAGATAAAGTGATGCTTTCACCACTAACGCCGAGAGTATCGCGCTGACCGGGGTGGGTGCATTGGCGTGCGCTGCAGGTAGCCAGAAGTGCAGTGGGAACAAGGCGATTTTAAGCAGGAGCCCAATGGTAATCAGTGTCATCGCGATTTGCTCCGGGAAGCTGTTGCCGGACCTTGCCGCCAGCTGAGCAAGATCCAGGGTAGCATGGCTACGGTAAAGAATAACCACTGCCATCAGGTAGAAAAGCGAACCAAGTAACCCCACCAGCAAGTATCTGAGTGCGGCTTCGACAGCCGCTGGTGTTGATTGCAGTGCCACCAGGGCGGCGGCTGACAGCCCTATAATTTCAAGACACACGTAGATATTGAAAGCATCTGCAGAGACAAATAGCGCATTGAGCCCTGCTATCAATAACCACCACAATGGCCAAAACCGTAAACGCTGCGCATCATCTGCGTAATATACTGCGCTGTAGATGGTTAAGATCAGGGTCAGCAGTCCAGTCAGGCTAATCATGACCATGGAAAATCCATCGACTAGCAAATCAATACCCAGCGGGGCCCCCCAGCGACCAATCTTATACACTTCACTCTGGTAAGCATTGTCCTGCCAGAACAGCACAGTCAGCATGGCCACGGCAACAAAGAGCAGACAGGCAAAGCCGATATTGAGAACGCCTTGAACTGAGTTGCGACGGTTAAGAAAGCCTGACAAGGCGGCGATTAATGGCAAAAACACAATAAAAGGCAGCAACAGTGATGCATTGATATGCGCCATCGCTATAATTTATCCTGCTTAGTCTTCCCCATCTCATGCAGTCTGACCATTAGGGTTAACGCCAGTGCAGTGCCCGCTGCTGCGATGACAATGCCGGTTAACACCATCGCCTGGGGCAAAGGGTCGATAATGAATTCACTTTGCTTGGCCAGAGCAATCAGTAGCATGAAGATCCCCACCCCCATGACATTCACGGCTAATATTTTGCGTATGATATGACTGGCAAGGACGATTCCAAGCAGGCCGATAGCGAATAGACCGACACCGGTAATACTGTACAGTAATGCTGAACTCATGGCGCTCTCCTGTCGAATTCAGGAAAACAAGGCTCAAGAAGGCCGCTATATAGCGAAGCAAGGGCGGTAGCAATAGATACTGTGGCGCCAGCCTCGATCAGCAGGATAATAATGCCCGCATAGTTTAGCGGGTAATTGAGCAGGTTTCCTGTAAAGTAAATTAGCGCTAAGGCAACCGCGACAAAGACGACTAAGCCAAGCACTAACAAGTTTCGCGCTATGATTGACGTATAGTTAATACGGCAGCTGCCCGTTTGCGAGATCAGCACATAAGCCCCGGCCAATAAAGATCCGGCTTGAAATGCACCACCGGGCTGACTGGCACCGGCCCAGAGAAGATAGCCTGCAAAGAGTAATAAAGCAGGAGAGATCCAGCGTTGCAGCGCGATAATCACCAGCTTCTGCTCGGTTGCGACTGCTTGCTGCACGACAGGTGTTGGAGTGTCATGGGGAGGCAGAGCGGCAATGACTGCAATCAATAGAACGGCCAGTTCAAGCAGGGTATCGTATGCGCGAAAATTCAGTAGCACGGCGGTTACGGGATGGCTTACACCGCTTAAATTAAGGTTGTCATCAACGAGACGCTGTATTTCGCCGGAGTGAGGGGCGTGGTTAAGCAATATCCAAATCAGAAAAAATAAAAGGGCGACCACCAATACTCCGCTGATAAGTGGTGATGCTTTGGGGTCGATCACGGCGCCCTTATACTCAAGGTCGATATGCCTAAACATCTTATTTATCCTCCTGTTCGCTGCCCTCAGCAACAGTAGCGGGGGCAGCTTCTTTTCTGCGTGGTCTTATGCGGTTTAAGGCCGCCAACAAAATAGAGCCTGTGATACCTGCACCAATGGCTGCTTCGGCGATGGCCACGTCATATGCGCCCATTTGCCCCCAGGCAATAGTGACCAGCAGCCCCAAACAGACAAAAAAAATGATACAGCGAAAGAGTGACGCAGAGAAAATACTCATCCAGGCAAGCACCAGGCTGCTGAGCATCAGTAATAAATCCAAAACAATCTCGAGGCTCATCCTTTACTCTCCTTTGTTTTCTGGTGTTGTTGATTTGCTGCTTGCCGATTTACAGTGCAGATCCCGGGATGCCAGCAGGTAGGCACAGGCTGCACTGGAAAAGATAACTAATCCCCAAACGAGTACTAATTTAAATAACACAAAGAAAGAAGAGACCTGAGGGATAAGCCCGATGACGATTAATCCCAACCCGAGGTTGTCAGCCTTAGTCAAAGCATGAAGACGGCTGAGCATATCCGGAAAGCGTATTAAACCCACCGTTCCCGCAAAGAAGAAAAACAACCCTGCAGTACAGAATATCAGGCTAAAGCCTTCACCGGCAGTCATTGCTTATACCTCCGAAGTTGCGTGAAAGTGACTATCGTTATGGAACTCAGGAGAGCGAGCACCAGCGCGACGTCTAAAAGGTAAGGCTGACTTTTAATGACAGATAAAATAGCCAGCATTGCCACGCCAATAGTGCTCACTAATTGTGTAGATAAAAGGCAGTCGCTATGGCTTGCCGCACGCAATATATAGAGCAGGCTCAGTAATAGTAGAACGGCTAAGGCAATAACAATGATTAATAGGTAGGTATTCATAAGTCCCTGCTTCTCAAAATGTATTTAAATATATTTAAGAATTAATTCGCACTCTGTTAATGACCTGTTTCCAAGTGTGTAACATCTGGTTTTGTGTGTGGTTTTCACCATGTCTAAAATGCTTACGCATTTGTCTACGCAAGAAAGGATCGCTTTGCCAACGTGCTTGCTCTTGCAACTGATCAAGCTTCCCCTGGTTTAGTTTGTGGCTATAAAGTATGCGAGTGACTTTCACTTTTAATTCCCATTTATAACTATGTATGCATTATAGGTTAGCATGCCTATAAATGATTATGTTTTCGCCATCTAATAATTACTCTGCTCGACTAGCGGTTGCTTCGTCTTGCCTAATAACTTACTCACCCGGGCAAAGCAGTCATCTATGTCGGCTCGACTGAAGGAATTAAGGTCTAGTATATGTATGCGCACTTCACCGCCGTGGTGCTCGGCACTGACCGTTCCGGGTAACAAACTAATTACCTGCATAAAGGTGAAAATATGCGATTCATTGACCATATCTATTGGATAGTTGATCACTCCGGGTAGAAGTGTTTGTTTAGGCTTTAACGCTAATTGTGCGGTCACCCAGGCTCCGCGTAGGGAGTGTATAAAAAAGTAACACCAAAATGAGCAGAGTTTTGCTGGCTTTATTTGCCTCGCCACTATTGGTTGTTGAGGCGCAAGATAGAGGCTGAGTGAACTGGCCATAATAATAAACACAACGCCTAGCGGCCATGAGCCAGGTTGCCATCCGGTCAGTAATATCCAAATCAAGCTGAATAGGGTGAAGCGAATCCAAAAACCCAGGCGAGAGAGTAGCTGAATCAGACGCGAATATATTTTAGTTGGGAGCGGAGCATCTTGCTTAAAATCAGTCATTTTTATTGAGCTCCTGATGTTAAATTCAGGTAACTCCCTGAGAATAGAACGCTAATAAGGTGCTGTCAACTTAACAAGCTAGCCAGCATTTTCGCGATAATCAGGCTGAATAACGGCCAGAGCAATGCAGGCGAGGTGATGGACAGAAAATGGAAAGTTGCCATGTAAATATAAACACAGTAACATTCCGCGCTTATCAATTTAGTGTCGCAAGAGAAGGTAAATATGGACAAAGAAGCAGATATCATCACAACCCTGGAAGAGCTGGAGAGCTTTTTAATTTTAGTTGAAGAGGGTGGGTTAGCCTTAACCAATGCAGCGGGTGTGGCAATGGCAACCAGCAATAAAGATGGTCGTCGCTTTGTCGCTGTATTAGATGATAAGCACCAATTATTATTATCGCGCTGGGTTAGCGAAGAGGTGTTTCAAACAGGCCAGGACCTAGTGCGTAATGGCACAAGGCGCAGAGCCCATTAAAGAAAACGTGAATGCAAGGTGACGACAACGCCAAGGTAGTAAATCGCCAGCTGCAGCGCGATTAAAAAATAATCACCATTATTTCTGCATTGCTCAAAAAAGCACCTATACTGAGGAGTTAATTAATTCTCTCAAGGAGCAGAAAGCAAATGAAATATCCTGCCGAAATCGCCTTGCAGCAAGACAATCAGCTGGTCCATTGTCAGTTGATGCAGGTGACTTCTCATGTCCAGCGCTTTAACGGTGAATGTATCCTTAATACCCTGATGGTGGATGGATTCGACTGCCCGTTTAAATACTGCCGCAAATATAAATACCAGAGCCTTACCGGAAAACAGGTGGATCTTTCCTATTATCCTACGGTCGAAGTCATTGCCGGCTTTGAAGTGGATATTATGAAGGTGGTACAGGTTAAAGTTGTTTGAAGGTCATGCTCTCCCTTATTGTTAACTGGGCGGCGTACAATTTCATTATGTAATTCATGACTGTAATGGCTTAGTATAAATGCCCACTCTTTTCTAATTATTGCAGTAATGTTTTTAAGCCGGTATGCGTATAAAGCCTCCTGCGGGTGAAAATTCTCACTCACACTTCTTTTGATTGCGTAAATAGCCGAAAAATTGCTTGTGCTTCTAGAAATTCTATAAGTCTAGATTTTATTTTTCGTATTTATGTGCCAATAGTAAAGGTTTATTTTAAATCTGAAGCTGCTGATAGGTACTACAAGGAGAGTGATTTTAAATGTTATGGCATGTGCTAAAACAAATGGTGCTCGCTACTGGACTCGAACCAGTGACAACCTGCATGTCGAGCAGGGACTCTACCAACTGAGCTAAGCGAGCATTTATTTGCTTTGCCGTGAAAGCGAGGCCATTTTGCTTTAACGCTAA
>JBFGZH010000156.1:0-6333 GCA_041586895.1 Psychromonas sp.
ACCAACAGTCATTAGTTGTAATGCTTCAGTCCAACCAGCAATAACGCCACCCACTGGGAATTCAGCTGGTTGACCACGTTCAACAGAACTGTCGAATACTTTACCGTCGATTAAAGAGCCGTGGTAATGAACGCTAACTGTTGATTCAGCAGTTGGTTTTTCACCTTCACCTTCACTGATAACTTCATACTGAAGACCAGATTCAGTTACCACAACACCTTCTTTTTTTGCATTTTCAGCAAGGTATGCTTCACCAGCGGCGCCTAATACTTTTGCTTGTTCAGCAGCCGCTGCCTGCATACGCTCGGAAATAACCTGAAAAGCTGCCTGTAAGTCTGCATGAGCAACTTTGCTTTCAACACCAGCAAACGCATCTGCAATACCTTGAGATACAGCAGAAATTTCCAGACCTTCAAATGGATTAGCAGCAAGTTGCTCACCCATTTGCAGACCAATACCGTAACTTGCTTGTTGTTCTTGTGTACTTAGTTGTAATTCAGACATATATATTCTCTATTGTAAATGAAAGGAGTTTCACCAAGGAAGCTCCCACTACCTAAAGTGTTTAGGTATCTATAAATGATTCATTATTATATGGGGGGAGTCACTCAGTTTTAAAGGGCAAAATAGAAAATATTCTCATAAATATTTATTATTGAGTTATTTTAGAGATTCAGCCTAGTTATTCCCGGGCAGCAAAAAGCCACCTGACGGTGGCTTTTTAATACAAAAATCAGCTGGATTTTTTAGCTGCTTAAATCACCAAAAAAGGCTTTTACGCTGTCTAAAAAACCTTCCGATTTCGGTTTGTGCTTTTTCGAACTTGATGAGCATAACGCATCAAACTCTTTCAATAGCTCACGCTGCTTACTGGATAGTTTCACAGGCGTTTCCACAATCACCTTACACATTAAGTCACCTGTTGTATGACTGCGCACCGATTTAATACCTTTATTGCGCATACGGTACATACGGCCGGTTTGTGTTTCCGGTGAAATCTTAAGTTTTACACGCCCATCCAGTGTCGGTACTTCTATTTCCCCGCCTAATGCCGCATCGGTGAAACTAATAGGCACTTCGCAGTACAGGTTATCACCATCCCGGACAAAAACTTCATGCTCAAGTACATGCATCTGCACGTACAGATCTCCCGCCGGCGCTCCGCGCTCTCCGGCTTCACCTTCTCCGCTTAAGCGAATACGATCCCCTGTATCAACACCCGGCGGAATTTTAACAGACAGTTTTTTACTGCGCTCATAACGGCCTTCACCATGACATTTAGAGCATGGATCAGTAATGATTTTACCCTTACCTCGACAGGTCGGACAGGTCTGGTTAACCGCAAAGAAGCCCTGACGCATCTGTACCTGACCTTGACCATGACAGGTGCCACAGGTTTTAGCTTCAGTCCCTTTTTTAGCGCCGCTGCCGTTACATTGCTCACAATGGACAAGCGTTGGCACTTGAATCTCTTTGGTAATACCTTTTACCGCTTCTTCGAGCGTTAATTCCATATTGTAGCGAAGATCTGCACCTTGTTGCGGACGCTGTTGTCCACCACGTCTGCCGCCGCCAAAGATATCACCAAAAATATCACCGAACTGGTCACCAAAATCACCATGGCCAAATCCGCCGCCACCGTAACTTTGATTAACACCCTCATGCCCATATTGATCATAAGCGGCTTTCTTTTGCGGATCGCTTAAGATTTCGTAAGCTTCTTTTACTTCCTTAAACTTCTCTTCAAGCGCATCATCACCTTTAGTACGATCCGGATGATATTTCATCGCCAAGCGTTTATAAGCTTTCTTTACTTCTTTCTCTGTTGCACTGCGATCTACGCCGAGCACCTCATAACAATCACGTTTTGACATTTTTCACTTCTCAGCATTGCTGTTGACAACCAAACTAAGTGGCTATGTTTAAACAAACATGCGGATTATGGACACTACCATAACCCGCATTATTGACTCACAAAGACTAATTCATTGAAATTTAAATAATTTCTAAATTATTTTTTATCGTCTTTTACTTCTTCAAACTCAGCATCAACAATATCGTCATCTTGCTTAGCTTTACCTTGAGATTGCTCACCGCCACCGGCTTGTTCTGCCTGGGCTTTTTGTTGAGCAATTTCCATCAGTTTTTGCGATGCTTCTGCCAGTGCCGTTGTTTTAGCTTCGATGGCTTCTTTATCTTCACCTT
This sequence comes from Psychromonas sp., assembly GCA_041586895.1. Taxonomy (GTDB): domain Bacteria; phylum Pseudomonadota; class Gammaproteobacteria; order Enterobacterales; family Psychromonadaceae; genus Psychromonas. Next base: position 2,206 of record JBFGZH010000156.1, read on the forward strand.
TTGCTGCAGTTTCTAACTCTTTTACAGCGGCTTCGATTTTTTCTTTCTCATCAGCGGCTAATGCATCACCGGCTTCTTCAACTTGTTTGCGTGTTGCATGAACCATAGCATCAGCCTGGTTGCGTGACTTAACTAGCTCTTCAAACTTCTTATCTGCTTCAGCATTGGCTTCGGCATCATTAACCATTTTTTCGATCTCTTCATCAGAAAGACCAGAGCTGGATTTGATAGTAATTTTCTGCTCTTTATTAGTATCTTTATCTTTCGCTGATACATGCAGAATACCATCGGCATCCATATCAAAGGTTACTTCAATTTGTGGAATACCACGCGCCGCAGGACGAATACCTTCAAGATTAAACTGACCGAGTGATTTATTATCCGCAGCACGTTTACGCTCACCCTGTAGAATGTGAATCGTTACTGCGCTTTGGTTATCTTCAGCAGTTGAGAAGGTCTGTGACTGTTTTGTCGGAATCGTAGTATTTTTATCGATAACTTTAGTTAATACACCGCCCATTGTCTCGATACCTAATGATAATGGCGTAACGTCTAATAACAGAACGTCTGTCTTATCACCTGCAAGTACCGCACCTTGAATTGCCGCGCCCATTGCTACTGCTTCATCAGGGTTAACGTCTTTACGAGCTTCTTTACCGAAGAATTCAGCAACCGTTTTTTGTACTAGCGGCATACGTGTTTGACCACCCACTAGAATAACGTCATCAATTTCGCCAACGCTCAGATCCGCATCTTTCAGTGCAATACGTAGCGGCTCAAGTGTCGCTTTAACCATATCTTCAACAAGCGATTCAAGTTTTGAACGTGTTACTTTGATATTTAAGTGCTTAGGACCTGTTGCATCAGCTGTGATGTATGGCAGGTTGATATCTGTTTGTTGTGAGCTTGACAGTTCAATTTTTGCTTTTTCTGCGGCTTCTTTAACACGCTGCATTGCCAGTGGATCGCTGGTCAGATCAAAACCTTGGTCAGCTTTAAACTCTGCAACCAGGAAGTTAATCAGACGGTTATCAAAGTCTTCACCACCTAAGTGGGTATCACCATTTGTAGATAATACTTCAAATGTTTTTTCGCCATCAACTTCATCGATTTCGATAATTGAGATATCAAATGTACCGCCACCTAAATCGAATACCGCAATAACTCGATCGCCTTTAACATTGTTCACGCCGTAAGCAAATGCAGCAGCCGTCGGCTCATTGATAATACGTTTAACATCAAGACCGGCAATACGGCCAGCATCTTTAGTTGCCTGACGCTGTGCATCATTAAAGTATGCAGGAACAGTGATTACCGCACCGGAAACTTTTTCACCCAGGTACTCTTCCGCTGTTTTTTTCATTTTTTTCAGCACTTCAGCTGAAATTTGCGGTGGTGCCATTTTATTGCCCTGCGCTTCAACCCATGCATCACCATTATCTGCTTTGATAATGTTATAAGGCATGATTTTAATATCGCGCTGCACTTCTTCATCTTCATAACGACGACCAATTAAACGTTTGATCGCAAAAAGAGTATTTTTTGGATTTGTTACTGATTGACGTTTTGCCGGCTGACCTACTAAGGTTTCACCATCTGTATAAGCAATAATTGAAGGAGTGGTACGTTCACCTTCTGCATTTTCAATGATTTTAGCAACGTCACCATCAAGTACAGAAACACATGAATTTGTTGTACCTAAATCAATACCAATTATTTTACCCATTTGACTCTACTCCAAACTTATTAATATACGTTTTATGTTGTAAGCCGACTATTCGTAAATAGTGATAAGCCGCTTCTATAGTTTCATATATGAGGGGCAAATTTTAACTTTCAAGGCTTATTTATAAAAAATTTTAAAAAATATAAACAAAGGCACCGCAGTGCCTTTGTCTTACTCATCGCCAATGACAGCGATTATTCTGCCGCTTTAGAAACCATCACCATAGCAGGACGAATTAAACGGCCATTTAACTCATAGCCTTTCTGCATAACCGCAATAACCTGGTTAGCAGGCACACCTTCAACGGCCTGCATACTCATCGCCTGATGTTTTTCCGGATCAAAAGCCTCGTTGATCGGATCGATCGGCAGTAAACCAAATTTCTCAATGGTGGTAAGCATTGATTTAAGCGTTAATTCAACGCCTTCGATCATAGGCTTAAGCGCTTCATCTTCCTGATCGGCATGGCTGATGGCCAGCTCCATGCTGTCAATCACCGGAAGTAACCCTTCAGCAAACTTATCAAGTGCAAATTTATGTGCTTTTTCAATATCCTGCGCTGCGCGACGGCGAACATTTTCCATCTCCGCTTTGGCACGAATAACCGAGTCCTGTTGCTCTTGAATTTTTTGCTCTGCAAGTGCCAGCTTTTTGCCTAGCTCTGCAACCATATCCTGCTCTTGGGCTGTCTCTTCAGCTTCAACTGCGGCCTCTTCCGTTTCAACGGCAGCCTGCTCATTAGCAGTTTGTGGTTGCTCATTTTCCGGCTGCGTATTCTCAACTTGCTCTTCCGCTGTTACTTTTTGCTCTTCACTCATCTATAAAATCCTACATTGTGTTCAATTAAGTTAACCCTCCTATTATGGGGGCTGCAGTATGAGTTTCAAGGCTGTTAGATAAATATGATTAAATTCTTTTGCGCAGTTAAATTTAAGCAAACAAGTATTATCAAAGTAAAAAATCAGGTTATACTCAAAATTTATTAAATATCATAACTACAGGTGCTTTATGCGCGACCTAGACTCCGAGCTGAGTGAATTTAAAACTATCGGCTTAATCGGCAAGCCTCAACACCCTGAAGCCAAGCAAACGCTGCTGGCTTTATACGCTTTTCTGAAAAAGAAAGGGCTAAAACTCATCGTTGATCAGCGCATCGCCGATGATCTGCAGATTAAAAATCTCGATTGTGCTGATGTCGTTGGCATAGGTCAGTCATGCGACTTAGCGATTGTGGTCGGCGGTGACGGCTATATGCTCGGTGCCGCACGGGTTTTAGCGCGTTTTGATATTTCTGTCATAGGAGTCAACCGCGGTAATTTAGGCTTTTTAACCGACCTTGACCCCGATGATTTCGAGCAGCCGCTCAGCCAGGTATTACAAGGACATTATCAAACAGAAAAACGTTTTCTGCTGGAAGCACAGGTACATAGCCACGGGCATATGAAAAGCAGCAATACCGCCGTCAATGAAGCGGTATTACATCCGGATAAAATTGCCCATATGATTGAATTTGAAGTTTATGTCAACGATAACTTTATGCTCAATCAACGTGCCGACGGCTTAATTATCTCGACACCGACCGGCTCAACCGCTTACTCACTTTCCGGTGGCGGCCCTATTCTCACCCCCAACCTCGATGCGATCAGCCTGTTACCCATGTTTCCGCACACTTTAAATAGCCGCCCGATCGTCCTCGATGCCGCCAGTTGTGTACGTCTGAAAATTTCAGACAAAAATACCACCGAGATGCAGATCAGTTGTGACAGTCACGTTAATTTATCGGTATTACCCGGTGATGAGGTGATCATAAAAAAAACGCAGCAGCAATTAAAATTAGTACACCCGAAAAATTATAACTATTTCCATGTTCTGCAGAACAAACTTGGCTGGGGAAATAAACTCTTTTAGGCAGCTTCCCAGCCTGAATAGCTAATGCTCAGTTTAAGTTTACTTACGCACTCGCAGCGTCATCGGGCTTTTCACAACCACATTCATAGCAGTGCCGGCACTGCGCTAAGGTTTTTGCTTCTTAGCAGCGCAATCTGGGCAAATTTCTGGTGAAGCGTGGCAATTAGATACTTTAATTTACGGTGAGTGCGTGTTCTTTTTTGGCTAACGCCAAATCACGCTGCAAAAAAGCATAAGCTAATATAAAAACCGCTGCTTAAACAGCAGTTTTTAACGAACCTTGAGGAATTCTCCACCCATAACTTTTGGGTGGCGATGGATAGCAAATCAACCGCTAGGTTGATCTATTTTGGTTCTTTACTACTCTTTTAGAGTAACAAAATGATTATCTACCTTAAAAACACTATTGGAATATAAAAGCGCTCACGCTGGTATTGTTTTTGAATAAATCAACGAATCGTAAACCACCCAAACCTGCTCATGTTGCGGCTCCC
>JBFGZH010000157.1:0-6315 GCA_041586895.1 Psychromonas sp.
CGTTTTGACCATAACTCATCGACCTGCTCCTGAGTGACTATTTGATGGTCCAGTAATGGAAAAATCAATGCCGCATTTAAGGTATCCATATCCATATTCAGCGTGACCAGTATTTCCACCATCTCGGTGCCCAGCTCCAGTAAGGGCAACTGCTCAGGTTGTGCGCATAAGGCAATGATCTTTTCATAATTAGTCAATAGGCTCTTCTGATCAGAGCCGCTTAAACCTAAGGTGGTCACCCACTTTTGCGGATCTTTTTGCGCTGTCTGGTAAAAATGCGTATCTCTAACTGAAACCATAAAACAAACTCCAAAACAAAAACAGACAATCTATGCAGACAGAATCATTGACTTTAAGTTCAAAAAATACTGAAACACTTTCAAAAACAAGCCACTATTAACGGCTATCTGACAAACAATGCCATCGACTCCATATGCCCTGTCTGCGGAAACATATCCAATAAACCTAACTTATCTAATTTGTAACCATTTTCAAGTAATAACTGACTGTCCCGGGCTAAGGTCAACGGATCACAGGAAACATAAACAATATGCGAGGGTTTTAATTTAGCGATAAATAACATACAGTCAAATGCCCCGGCCCGGGCCGGATCAAGCAACACCTTGCTAAAGCCTTGTTCTGCCCACGCCTGTTGGCTGACATCCGCTGCACTTAAATCGGCCTGATAAAAGCTGACATTGTTAAGGCCATTAACACGCGCGTTCGCCGTGGCGCGATCGACCATTTTCTGCACCCCTTCAACGCCCACGACTTGTGCTGCGGTTTTGGCAATCGGCAGAGTAAAATTACCCAAGCCGCAGAACAGATCTAGCACCACATCATCGGCAGTGAGCGCCAGCCAGTTCAGTGCCTGCGCGACCATTTTTCGGTTAACCTTGCTGTTGACCTGTAGAAAGTCATTCGGGCTGAAATGCAGCGTACAATCCCACTCACTGAGCTGATAGCTAAGCTGTTCACTGCCGCTTAAGCAAACTAACTGCTGCTGACTGTCCTGGGCAAAGAAGTTAATCTGCTGCGACTGGCAAAACTGCTCAATCAGCTGCCGATCACTGGCCGGCAGGGCTTTAAGATGACGTAATAAGATCACCACGCCCTGATCGGCATACATAAGTTCAACATGGCCCAAATCCATTCTGCTCTGCAGCGTATTTAATAAGGCCTTGAGCGGCACAATTAAGCATTCCAGCTGAGGCAGCAACACTGGACACACCTGCTGTGCAATAAGATCATTGCTTAATGCACGACGAAAGCCCATGCGCAGCTGTTTGGATTTTTTATCAAACTGCAGGCCGAAACGTGCCGTACGCCGATATCCCCAAGGCTGATCGATAACAGGCTCGGCAAGCTCAACCGGCGCCTGCTTGGCAAAACGCTGAAATCACGACAGTAAACCTGCAGATTTAACTTTTATCTGCTGCTTATGGTCAATATGCTGCAGGTGGCAGCCGCCGCATTCATGATAATGTGGACAACTTGCGGCGATACGCAGTTCACTGGCCTGATTGATTTTTTTAATCAGGCCTTTGCTATAGCGTTTTTTGCTTTCTAAAATCTGAATATCCAGCGACTCACCGCAAAGTCCACCTTCAATAAACAGCGGTTTATTTTGAAAGTAAGCGATCCCTCGCCCTTGATGATCTAATTTTTCAACGTGCACATTTTTCAAGATGCGATTTTTGGCACTTTTTGTGCGGGATGCTTTAAAGAACTGAGCCATAAATTATTCACAGGTTAGAGAAGCTATGCCATGATAGCCCTAGGATTATTAATGAATGCCAAGCTGGTTGAACAGAGCTGAATCAACAGGCGCGAACATTTTGCGTGTACTATTGTCACACAAGATCAAATAAAAGTATTCTTTATTACTCTGAAAATGCGCTTTCGCATCTTCAAATACATCAACTGTAGAACTGTTATCTATGCTATCTATGACAAAATACGGGCTGCGCGCCCAAGTGATCGCCTATACCATTTTACCGACTATTATTATCGGTGGACTGCTGGCCAGTTACTTTTCCTTTCATCGCTATCAGCAGGCCAATGATTACCTGATTAACCGCGCCATTAATATCACCGAGCCTTTAGCTATTGCCAGTGAGTATGGCATTCTCGATGAAACCAGAACTATTTTAAGACGTCTGATCAGTGCCACCCACCGAAAAAACAGCCAGATGATTAAAAGTATTGCCATTTTTGACACCGATAACAAACTCTTTGTGACCAGTAACTACCATCGTAATTTTAACCTGCTGCGCCTTAAAGAGGGGCAGGCGATTCCAGAGCTGACCGAGGTCAAGTATTACCAGAACAGCATTATTATCCATAGTCCGATCATTGATGAAACAAACTTTTTAGAATATCACTTAACCTTTGATCGACCGCGTAAAATTGTCGGCTATGTAGCACTGGAAATAAACAGTAACGAGATTGAATTATTACTTTACCGGGATACGGCACTGTCCTTTTTTGTACTGTTACTGGGTATTTTAGGGAGCATATATCTTGCCTTCAAACAGGCGAGACGGATCACGGCACCTATTTCACAAATGGCCTCGGTGGTTGAAAAAATCAGCCTGGGACGACTTAATTCCCGTGTTGAAGGCGACTATTCAGGTGAGATAGCTCTGTTGCAGCAGGGGATTAATGAGATGGCATTGGCCATGTCCAAGCATCATGAGGAGATGCAGGACAGTATCGATCTCGCCACCAGTGAACTGCGCGAAACGCTGGATCAGATGGAAGTGCAGAATATTGAACTCGACATCACCCGTAAAGAGGCGCAGCAGGCAGCCCAGGTCAAATCTGAATTTTTAGCCAATATGAGCCACGAACTGCGCACCCCTTTAAATGGCGTGATTGGCTTTGCACGACAACTGCTGAAAACCCAGCTGACCAGTAACCAGATTGATTATCTGCAGACTATCGAGCGTTCCGCAGGCAACCTGCTTAACATTATTAATGATATTCTCGACTTTTCCAGACTGGAAGCGGGTAAATTATCCCTGGAGCATATTCCCTTTAACCTGCGCGAGTGTATTGATGAAACCATGCACCTGCTGGCGCCCAGTGCCCATGAGAAAAACCTTGAACTGAGCATGATGATAGATAGCGAAGTCCCCTATGAGGTGATTGGCGATGCGATGCGCTTACAGCAGATTTTGACCAACTTAATTGGCAATGCCATAAAATTTACTCAGCAGGGCAATATTGAAATTCAGATCCAGCGCATCAGCGAAGCGCAACAGCAACAAGATAATAAGGTGATGCTGAAGATAATGATCTCCGATACCGGCATTGGTATTTCTGATAAGCAAAAAGCCCAGCTGTTTAAAGCCTTTGGCCAGGCAGACAGCAGCATCACTCGCCAATATGGCGGTACAGGCTTAGGCCTGGTGATCACCCAGAAACTGGTCAAGCAGATGCATGGCAATATTGATTTAATTTCCACGCCTGACCAAGGCTCAACCTTCTGGTTCACCATGGAAATAGAACGCAACCCCCACCCGCCACTCAATAGCTTGCCGCTGGACAGTCTGCAGCAGCAGTCGGTCCTGCTCTATGAAAGTAATCAATATGCTGCATCTGCCTGCACACAGCTGCTCAAACAGTGGGGAACCGAAGTGTCATATGCGGCAACATTGGCGCAGTGGCAAGCTTTGCTCAATAAACAGTACGATAATATTATTATTGGCTATAGCGATTGTGAAAATTTAGCGCCGCTGTACCAACAGATCCAGCAGGCAGGCCAATTCAGCAATAATATTATCCTGTTGGTCAACTCCAGCGATCCCGGCATTTATGAAACACTCAAGGCAACCGGTGTCACCCATTGCTTAAGCAAGCCGGTCAATCATAGGCACCTGGCCAATACGCTTATTTCCGATAAACCTGTGCTGAGCGAATTAAGCCATCCGCCGGCGCAGGTAAGAAAAGATATCAATGTTATGGCGGTTGATGATAATCCGGCCAACCTGAAACTTATTTCCGCCATGTTAGCCGATAGAGTGCGCCATGTCTCGACCTGTATGGACGGCCAGCGGGCGGTTGAAAAGGCCAGGACGCAACAGTTCGATCTGATCTTTATGGATATTCAAATGCCGGTTTTAGACGGCATCAGCGCCTGTATGCAGATAAAAAATCATAAAAACAATGAAAATACGCCGATCATTGCCGTTACCGCACACGTTCTCCCCAGTGAACAGGAGCAGTTTTTACAGCAGGGTATGGATGATTGTCTGGCGAAGCCGATTGACGAAATTGCCCTGCAGCGCATGATCAATAAATGGACGCAGGATAAGCCGGTATTAGAAAATATCAGCACAGCTGCCAACAGCACAGCAATGCCCCTCAGTCCGGCGGTCAATAACCGCTCCTTCGACTGGGCCCTGGCTTTACAACAGGCAGCAGGAAAAGAAGAGATCGCCAGAGAGATGCTGAGCATGCTCATTGATGAATTTGCCGCGCTGACCACTCAAGTTAACAAAGCCATAGCTGCGCAGATAGATAATGCCCACTTTGCACAAATCATTCACAAATTCCATGGTGGATGCAGTTACAGCGGCGTCCCTAAATTAAAGAAGATTACCGGTATTATTGAAAAAGAGTTAAAACAGGGGATCAGTCCGGAGCTGTTAGAGCCGGAACTGTTGGAGCTATTGGATGAATTGCAGAATGTCCGGCGCGAAGCACAGGATTATTTAACTTAGTGAAATTAAATACAGGTAAGCAGTGATGGGTGAACAGTGATGGGTGAACTCATCCCATTACTCATCACCCATTACCCATCACTCTGAAGTACTTTTGAATCAATATGCAGCTGACGAGTCGGAAAGGCAAACTCTGCTTGATGCTGCTTCACTATTTCAGCAACCTGCAATAACACATCCTGCTTGATCTCATGATATAAAACCCAATTCGTGGTCTTGGTAAAAGTGTAAATAAAAAAATCTAGCGAACTGTTATTAAAATAATCAAAATTAACAATCAAGGTCTGCTGCGAGTCAATATCAGGATGCTGTTCCAGCATCTGTCGCACCGCTTTAATAATGCCGGCAACCCGATCGATATCGCGATAGCGCAGAGCAAAGGTTTCCTTGATACGGCGATTGCTCATACGCGACGGGTTTTCCACAACAATCTGCGTAAACAGGCTGTTCGGCACATATAACGGACGCTTGTCAAAGGTGCGAATACGGGTTACCCGCCAGCCAATTGCTTCCACCGTGCCTTCAATAGATTTATCCGGACTGCGGATCCAGTCCCCCACTTTAAAGGGCTTATCCATATACACCATCAGTGCACCAAAGAGATTAGAAAGCAGATCCTTGGCAGCCATACCGACCACTAAGCCGCCCATGCCACCGAAGGCCAGCACCCCGGAAATACTAACGCCTAATGTCTGAATAACCGATAGTGAGATAATCACCATCAAGGATAATTTGGCTAATTTAGCGACTGCAGTGACGGTGGTTGTATCTTTATCATCATGGTCAATAAAGGTCAGCTCCGCTTTATGCACCAAACGCCAGAATGACCAACCGATTAATAACAGAATAGATATTTTCTGGATCAGAGGAAGGTAATTAGAAAGTAACAACTCCTCACTCTCGACAATCACCCGCAGCCCCATTGAGCCGCCCATCAGAATGATCAACCAATTCACCGGCCGCCATACCGCAAACCAGATAATATCATCCCAATCATTATTGGTACGGGCAATCACGGCTTCTGTCTTTTTACAGAATGTGCGCCACATTAACTGTAATAACAGGGTGATCAGTAACACCACAACAAAGTTCATCACCCAGTTACCAATATTCAAAGACACCAGCAGCTGCTGTAAATAAAGCTCTAACGTTTCCATCATTATTAACCTCATAAACACCAAGAACCACGCTTCGCTAACAGCAAAACGCGACTCTACTTAATTCATAGCAAAGTGCGTGAGCAAAGGCTCAACGGATTCCGGCACTCTCTTTTATCTGCGTATAATTTTTTAAAAATAAATCCACAACATTGGGGTCAAAATGTATTCCTGACTGCCCGCGAATATATGCCAGTACCTTTTCTTCCGACCAGGCTGATTTATAGATACGGGAATGAATAAGCGCATCCCAGACATCGATAATCGCAAAAAAGCGTGCGCTCAGCGGTATCTCAGTACCTTTTAAGCCCTGCGGGTAGCCGCTGCCATCCCATTTCTCATGATGGCAATAAGGGATATCGACACTTTTTTTTAGAAAAGCGATATTCGACAAAATATCATAGGCTATTTGCGGGTGCTTCTGCATCTCC
>JBFGZH010000158.1:0-6277 GCA_041586895.1 Psychromonas sp.
AGTTCTGTACCGATAACGGCGCCATGATTGCTTATGCGGGCATGCAGCGCTTAAAAGCCGGGCATATTGAGGGTTTGAGTATTACAGCCAAGCCGCGCTGGCCGCTGGAAAACCTGCATAGCGTCAAACAACAAGGAGCGCTGTAAGCGCTCCTGCTCTTTTTTAACTGGCGCGCAGCCACTGCGCCGCTTTTAGCAGTAGCATGCCCCGTTCCATGCTTGCGCTGTCTCTATAGATAAGTCATTGATGGCCGCGTTTCAGCTAGGGGCCTCGGCTTCAGCCGAGCGTTCAACAAGGCAAAGCAGAGTTGCCTCGTTCCCACGCTCTGCGTGGGAATGCATACTGAGACTGGCATAAAGCAGAGTTTGCCATTTTTTAACTCGCCCGTAATATCTGCGCTGCTTCGACCATATTCTTAAGTGCAGCTCTTACTTCAGGCCACTGCCGCGTTTTCAGACCGCAATCCGGGTTTACCCAGAGCTGTCCTGCAGGAATACGCTGAGCGGCTTTTTTCATTAGCTGCACCATCTCGCTGCTGCTTGGAATATTGGGTGAGTGAATATCATAAACCCCCGGGCCAATGGCATTGGGGTAATTAAACTCTTCAAAGACATCCAGCAGTTCCATATCGGAACGCGATGTCTCAATGGTGATCACATCGGCATCCATAGTGGCGATGGATTCAATAATATCGTTAAACTCTGAATAACACATATGGGTGTGAATCTGTGTGCTATCTGCCACGCCATTGGCGCTAATACGAAATGCCTGCACGGCCCAATCCAGATACTCTGCCCATTTGGAGCGGTGCAGCGGCAGTTTTTCCCGCAATGCCGCTTCATCAATCTGAATAATATTAATACCGGCTTTTTCCAAATCTAAGACTTCAGCACGGATCGCCAGGGCAATTTGATTACAGATGGTCTGCAGCGGCAGATCATCGCGCACAAATGACCAGTTTAAAATAGTGACCGGTCCGGTTAACATCCCTTTTACTTTTTTCTCGGTTAATGATTGCGCATATTGCGCCCATTCAACTGTCATTGCCTGCGGACGTGCAACATCACCAAATAAAACCGGCGGTTTTACACAGCGTGAGCCGTAAGACTGTACCCAACCGAATTGCGTGAAAGCAAAGCCGTCAAGCAGCTCGCCAAAGTATTCGACCATATCATTGCGCTCAGCTTCGCCATGCACCAGCACATCCAGGTCAATGGCATGCTGCTCATCAATACAAAGTTTAATCGCTTGCTGCATACTCTCTTTATATTGTTGCTCGCTAATCTCACCTAAGCGTTTTGCTTTACGTGTTGCCCGAATATCACTGGTTTGCGGAAAGGAGCCGATAGTCGTGGTCGGGTAGGCGGGTAAATTCAAGTGGCTTTGCTGAAGAGCGGCTCGCTGCGCAAAATCCTGCTTACGCTTGCCTAGACTTGCGCATATATTTTTCACCTGCGCCTGTACCGCCGGGTTATTAACGCGTGTATTGTGGCGGCGGTTTTGCAGTGCCGCCTGGTTTTCAGCAAGCTCGCTGCTGACCGCTGCAGTGCCCTGGTTTAACGCGATGCCGAGAATATTTAACTCCTGCAGCTTTTGAGTCGCAAAGGCCAGCCAGGATTTGATTTCGGGGTCGAGTTTCTGTTCACTGTTGAGGTCCACCGGCACATGCAGCAGTGATGAGCTTGGTGCCAGCCATAAGCGCTGTTGCAGCTGCTCATGAATCGGGGTTAGCCAGGCTAATGTGGCCTTAAGGTCGGTTTTCCAGATATTACAGCCGTTGATCACGCCCAGCGACAACACCTTATCTTCACTCAAATAGTCAATGGCGGCGGCTACTTCATGCTGAGCATTGACGGCATCGAGATGCAATCCGGCAACGGGCAGTTCACAGGCAAGCTGCAGGTTATTCTTCAGCTCTCCAAAATAGGTGGTTAATAACAGCTTGATTTCTGCCTGTTTAAATTGCTGGTAAGCGCTCTGTAGAGCCTGCTGCCAGGGCTGCTCAATTTCCAGCACCAAAACTGGCTCGTCAATCTGCAGCCATTCAATACCTCTGTCTGCTAATAAAGCAAAAAGTTGTTCATAGACCTTAAGTAACGCGGGCAGCAGATCTAATTTGTTACTGCTGTCTTTTTCTTTACCTAACCACAAGTAAGTCACCGGGCCGATAATTACAGGTTTTGCCGCTGCGTTGATTTGCTGCAGTTCTTCTATCTGTTGCAGGAGGTTCTCAGCGTGCAAAGTGAAGCGGGTCTGGCTGTCAAATTCCGGTACGATATAGTGATAATTGGTATTAAACCATTTTGTCATCTCTGCCGCCTGCGTTTCCCCCTGCTGATGATGCACGGCCGAACAGCAGCTCGGTGCCTGTGAGCGTCCACGGGCAACGCGAAAGTAATTATCGAGCGAGTTGTCATGGTCACTCTGTTTAGCGCGCTCTGGAATGTTGCCCACTAGAAAGCTGGTATCGAGTACCTGATCATAGAGGGAAAAATCGCCTACCGTGTGCAGGTTTAAAGATAACTGCTGTTGCTCAAGCCAGTTGTGGCGGCGCAGCTCGGCTGCTGTTTGCTGTAATTCCTGCTCGGTTATCTCCCCTGACCAGAACTTTTCCTGAGCAAACTTCAGTTGTCGTTTATTGCCGATACGTGGAAATCCTAGGTGATGTAGTTGTGCCATTGTCTTTTTCTCATCTCTGTTGTTGAACTGTCTGAGCATTGTATTTACAATCAAACGTGAATAATAATGATGAATTTATCGATAACCATGAGGAATGCTCATAATGATTGAGCCGTCACATCTTAGAATCATGATTGCGCTGCAGGAAAAAGGCACATTAACAGAGGCGGCAGATGCCTTATGTTTAACCCAGTCTGCGTTATCCCATCAGATTCGTTATCTGGAAAAAAAGCTCAATGTGAAGTTATGGCAGCGTTGCGGGCGCCGCTTGCGTTTAACGCCGGCAGGCGAGTTGTTACTGCAGACGGCACAGCAGGTGGTGCCGTTATTAACCCAGACGGAACAGTCCTTAAAAGCGCTCGGAGAAGGGCTGGCGGGACTATTGCGTATCGGTGTCGAGTGTTATCCATGCCATGAATGGCTCACCCGGGTAGTTGCCGACTTTTTACAGGGTTCACCCAATATCGATATTGATATTATTCGCCAGTTTCAATTTTCAGGCCGGGAAGGGCTGCTCAATCATCATGTCGACCTGTTGATCACTCCGGATATTAGTGAGCATAAAAGGTTAGAAAATATTGCCCTGTTTGACTATGAGCTGGTGTTATTGGTTGCTAAAACACACCGTTTGGCAGGGCAGACGCAAATCACGGCAGAACAGCTGCAAAATGAGGTGTTATTTACCTTTCCTGTGGAGCAGCAGCGTTTGGATATCTTCAGGGGTTTTTTATGGCCGCAGAAAGTGCAGCCAAAAGCACATAAGCAGATCGAGTCTTTGGCGATTATGCTGCAGATGGTTGAGCATCAGCGCGGTGTCTGTGTGTTACCGGAATGGTTAGCGGACAGTTACAGTCAGCAATATAAGGTGCAAAAATTACGTTTAGGTGCCGCTGGCATCTATAATACTTTGTATGCCAGCGTTAAAAGCGCGGATCAAGCGACGCCCTATATTCAGGAATTTATCAGGCTTGGTAAAGCCAGCGGGCTGTAGCCGCGATATTTTTTTGTTTTTCGGCAAAGCTGGCCAGATCGTCAATGGTTAAAGGTTTAGAAAAATAATAGCCCTGGAAAAGGTCGCATTCGGCCTGCTGCAGTATGGCCACTTGCTGTGGCGTCTCAACACCTTCTGCCAATACCGAGATGCCGAGGTTTTTGCCCATACTGATAATGCTTTTGAGCATCTCCTTATCGGCCTGCTTATCGCTAATGTGATCGACAAAACTTTTATCTATCTTCAGTTCATCAATCGGTACTTGCCTAAGCATATTCAGCGATGAATAGCCGGTACCAAAGTCATCTAAGGATAATGTGATCCCCTGTGCTTTCATCTCATTAAAAATCGGCAGCAGGGTGTCCAGGCTTTCAATAAACAGGCTTTCGGTAATTTCAATGCTGATCCTGCTTTTATCTATGTTATGTAAAGCGCAGGCCTGCAGCAGCTTGTCCAGAAAGTCGACCTGCGTAAACTGCCGTACAGAAACATTAATGGACAACCGAAAAGTCAATTGCTGCTGTTGCAAGGCCGCAATCTCCTGCATCGCTTTATCCATAATATAGAGGCCTAACTGCGGCATTAAACCGCTTTCTTCGGCAATAGGAATAAAGATATCCGGGCCAATAAAACCGAGCTCTTCACTGTGCCAGCGTACTAATGCCTCCACACCGACTAACCTCTGCTCCCTGTCCAGCTGTGGCTGATAGACAAGACTGATCTCTTTATTTTCAATGGCATGACGTAACGCCTGCTCTATCTCGGTATGACGCAGTAACTGCGCGTGCTGCTCTTTAGAGAAGAAAAAGTACTGCTCTTTGTTCTTTTTCGCCAGCGCCATGCTGCTATCTGCATAACTGAGCAGTTTTTCAATCTGCACGGCATCATCGGGAAAACGGGCAATACCTACAGAGGAGCTGATTCTAAAATGATTATTATTGATCAAGTACGGGCGGGCGATCCTTTCTAATAGCCCGGTTGCATATTCTGCAATTTCCTTCTTATTAGCTGATTGCAGAAATATAATGAAATCATCCCCGCTGTAGCGCGCTGCCGCTCCCTTATATGCACTCAGGCTTTGCTGAATACGTTGACCAACCTCAATTAAAACCTTATCGCCGTAACTGTGGCCGAAGCTGTCATTCATATTTTTAAAATTATCTAAATCCAGATACAGCAAAGCAAAAGGGCTTTGCTCAGCTTGCAGTTTATAAAACTGCTTTTTGAGCAGGGTGCGGTTAGGCAAGCCGGTTAATGCATCGTGCTCCGCTTTATAGGTGAGTTCTGCTATTTTTAATTTGTCTATTTTATCTATCCAACGGAAAAGCAAGAATATGCCCATAATGATCAGCAGGTAGATAACAAAATATAAAAGACAATGCTGGTAGACCTGCTGAAGTATTAACCGGTAAGGAGTGTCGACAGCAGTCCAAAACTGATAACGACCATTGTAGCTGAGGGTGTAGAGCACTTTTTCTGTTGCTGTCGCTCCTCTCGCCTGCAGAAAAGATTCTGAATTGCTGTCTTTTTTAGCGCTCAGTCGGGTCTTTAACTGGCTCAGATCCTGAGCGAATAAACTATTATCGGCTAACGGGCTGGCATAATAGTATGGCTGTTGCTCGGGGGTTAAAGTGGAGTGCAGAATAGGAAAAGCTCCGTCATTGATAATCACCTGCATGGTATTTTGATCATAAGTGTTTTTAGCCCACTGCTTCTGCAGCATAGCCAAATCTATGCCGATTGAGCTGACGGC
This sequence comes from Psychromonas sp., assembly GCA_041586895.1. Lineage (GTDB taxonomy): Bacteria > Pseudomonadota > Gammaproteobacteria > Enterobacterales > Psychromonadaceae > Psychromonas. Next base: position 5,424 of record JBFGZH010000158.1, read on the forward strand.
AACCGTATTGCCGTGTTGGTCGGTAATTTTTTTGCGTAGAGGCAGGATCCATTTATTAATACTTTCTAATAAGTAAGCGCGGCCAATGACCATATGCTCGCTAGCAAGCGTTTGCTTAAACCAGGGTTGACTATTTTGACATTGCAGCAGATTAGGAAATGCGGCATTCGCTAATGTTGCATACTGTAAATTGCCATCGGGAGAAAAGATCCAGATATCAAGGATAAGCGGATTGAGACTCAGTACGGTATCAACTCTTTGCTTATCAAAACTGGCATGCGCTGAATACTCTTGCGCAAGCAGATTATGCAGGGTTTCCTGCTCATGAAATAAGGCTTCCAGACGCTGCTGATGCAGTTGGCTGAGATACAGCTGATCATTTTTGGCATCCTTTAAAATATCGCTATATTCATGGTAAACGATGGCGCTAAACAGCATGGCGCCAATAAAGGCAATCAGGAAAAAGAGCAAGTAAATATTTTTTTTTAAAAGCAGCATAGTGAAATTTATTACCTGAAGAGGCCGATAGACGGCAGCTATTAAACAAGTAATAAAGACAATAGTTAAAGCTTATGCTGAAACCTTGTGTTAGATCCTGTTTTGATTCGATTTGATTTTTTTTTGATTCTATTTGGCTTATGCAAAGAGTGTATTTATGCCGTTTGGCTAACTGACCTTCGCTGTTGTTGCTTAATAAAGAGACGCAACGCCTCTAATGGTAAGGGCTTGGAAAAATAATAGCCTTGAAAAATATCACAGCCGGCATTTTTTAATATTTGTACATGGGCCTGCGTTTCCACCCCCTCTGCTAACACCGCCATCCCTAAAGTTTTTCCCATATTGATAATACTTTC
>JBFGZH010000159.1:0-6269 GCA_041586895.1 Psychromonas sp.
ATATTACAGCGTGGCTGAAGCCGCGGCCCAATTGAGTTAAGTTACTGAACAATGAATTAATCCAATCAATCATAATTAATGGAGTCAAGGCACTACATGGATAATAATTTTACTTTAATTCAGGTTTAATGAGGATCACAACTTTTACTGAAATAGTGAATAATTGATCTATCAATCAGAATTCATAACGGCTTTGTTCTATAATCATGCTGATTTTTTCAAAAGCATAGTTTGAATTTTGAGCACTTTATTGTATTTTAAAGGTGCTGTTTTGCTGGCATTGCTATGTTTACGAATGACCAAGCTATTATTTATGCGCTAAAAATTAGGTAATGACAATCTTTTGATTAATAGATAGTAAAAACAGTGACAGCAATTAATGCCGCTTCTATTCATTTTCAACAATAACCTGCGGACGTTTCAGCTTAGAGCATAACTAGAAAAGGGAACTTTGCTTATGAGATATAAAGGTTTTACCCTAACGGAACTGCTTATCGTAATTGCTATTATCGGTCTGCTTGCCGGCGTCGCACTACCGAGTTATCAGACTCACGTTCAGGAAGGTAACCGCGTGGCAGCACAGCTCGCCTTAACGCAGATGGCACAACAATTTGAACGGACCAGTGCGCGCCAAGGGGCGTACCCGACAGCGAGTGCCGCTACGGCTACGATAGCAAGTGTCGACAGCCCTGACAGTTATACTTTTACAGCCAGCAGTACCGCCGCTACCTTCACCCTAACAGCAGCGCCTGTTGAAGGGGGAATTAACGATGGTGATGCTTGTGGCACGCTGAGTATTGCGCAAACAGGCGAGACACTGCCAAGTGGTTGCTGGTAATTATATGAAACATCATTCGCTAAAGAATTTGCAAGGCCTGACACTGGTTGAACTCTTGGTCGTTATGGCCATTGTTATGATCTTTGCCGTTATCGGTGTGCCTAGCTTTAACGCCTTTATGTCCAAGGAGCGCCTCGCTGTTGCCACCAATGAGCTGTATAACGCCTATCGTTTTGCGCGCAATGAGGCGATAAAAACCTCAGCCTCAATGACCTTAGATGCTGCTGCTGGCGGTTGGGGAAATGGCTGGCAGGTAAAAAATAGCAGCAATACAGTGTTGTTAAAAAGTAAAGTGCCGCATACAAGCATTACTGTTTCAGCAAGTGCGGTGACCGTACAGGGGATGGGTGCGGTTGACAGTGCTGTTAATTACAGTATTGCGGGCAGTGAAGGTACAAACTGTATTCGTATACTGACCAGCGGACAAAGTGAGTTGCTAAGCGGAGCTTGCCCATGAAAAAACAAGAAAACGGATTTACTCTTTTTGAGGTGCTGATCTCTATGTTTATTACCGTGGTTGCTTTATTAGGCTTGGCGATGCTCAATATCTATATTTTAAAATCTTCTCAGTCGAGCTTTAACTATACGGTTGCCACTATCCGTGCGAACAGCTTTGTTGATGCGATCTGGCTGGATTTATGTGATGCGCAGAGCGCTGCAACCGGCACCTATGGCACTATTCGCAGTAATTGGGTCAATGAGTTAAGTTCTGCGGGGATGGCAACTAATAGCAGTAATCCGCCAGCTGCATATGCGCAAGATATGTCAGTTATAGTAAGTTGGAGCGATGCCCGTTTCAGTGATGACGACAATGACCAGGTGACTATGGATGTTAAATTCCCAAGTAGTGGTTGCGAGTAGGAAGTGAGGTGTAACTCTATGAGGTGCTTAACAAATAAGGCGCGCCAAAGCGGCTTTACACTGGTTGAGCTGATGATCGCCATGCTCATCAGTCTGACCCTGGTCTTTGCCTGTACCACGCTTTACAGTTCACTGAAAAACAGCATTGCCACTGCACAGGGGTTAGCAACGGCCCAAGAATCACTGCGCAGTGCTTTTCATCTGCTGTCGCGCTCAGTCCGTCAGGCGCAAAGTTTTGATATTGTTAGCGGTGCATTAGTTACTAGTTATGGCACGCCTCCAAGCGGCAGTCAGATATATAGTTGCCTGGGCAACAGTGTTTCAGGCAGCACTGATACCTATAGCACAGATGGTGATGGCTTATATTGTGATGATGGCAGTGGAGCACAACTGGTTGCCTTGGGGGTGACAGACTTACAATTTTCAACTATTACCGGTACTAATGATGATGGTTTAAAAGTGACAATGCAAATAGAGGGCATGCCGGCCTCTTATATTGATGCTGGCGGGTTCTCTTTTACATTGGCCCTGCGGCAGAAAATTTTATTGGAGTTATCCGATTAAAACTTGTCATTCTCCTTAAAAAGAGAATTTGCTGTGTTTATTGGAGCTAGGGAAGGTAAACAGCATGGTTATAAAAAAACAAACCGGGTTTGTACTGTTATCCGTACTGATTATTACCACAATAACAGCTATGCTGGCGTTTTCTCAAGTTAATAACAACCTGCTGCAGGAGCGCATAGGCGGGCATCAGCAGAAGCAGTTAAGTGCGCGCCTGGCGGCAGAAAAAGGGGTTTTTACTGCATTTGCATATATCAAAGCGCAAAATGCAGAGGGTAAGAGCAATAGCGAGATACAAACGGGACTACAAGCTTTAGCCAGCACAGATTACTCTTTCCCATCCATTGAGCTTAACGAGGACGACGATACTTTTACGCTGTTAAGTAAAGGCGAGGTTAACGGTGCGGCGGCTTATTTGAAAACGGAAATAAGCATTGAAAGCTACGGTCTATTTGACGATGCGATTGCGGCCTGTGATGCCGTTAACGTGTCGGGAAATGGCAGTGTTAATAGCTTTGCCGGTGCGGCCTATGACAGTAACAGCGCTGCAGCAAATGGTGATGTAAAAGCGCTAGCGGGGAGTGTCGAACTTAGCGGTGCCGGCTCTATAGCTGGCGATGTAATCGCATCGGGAAGTATTACAGGTGCCGATGCGAGTAATGTGACGGGGAAAATACAAGCAAATAATACTGGCAACCTTGGCGCTTGTGATCCGCTTGCTATAGATACCGAGATCAATCAGGTTATTAATGAGCAAATTGTGCAGGCGAATAGCGATACCAATGATGATGGCTCAAATTATGAAGATAATGATATAAGTGTGAGTAGTTTTGTTGTGGGAAGTGCGAATACTAGCGTGACTTTTGGTGACCCTAGTGCGGCTGATGCTGCTAGTGTTGAGTTGGCAGGGTTGAGCGTTTTAGGAAGCAGTAAAGCTGTTTATATCTTTGATGACTTTAGCAGTGAAAAAAACAATACGACTATTACGATAACGGGTGATGTCACCTTCTATATAGAGGGGAATATGGGTATAAAAAATACCACCTTTACCCTGGCCGACAGCAGTAGCTCATTAACCATCTTTATCAAAGGAACTATAGATATTGATACCGGCAGTGAGATCTTTGCTGGTGCCTATGCTAGCGGTAGTAATGCACCGTTGACGGTATATTCATCAAATACGGGCTCAGAAGTGGCGAATGCCAATAATGCGGATACAGCTGTCAATATTACTGGTCATGGCGACATCTATATGAATCTCTATGCACCTAAAGGAGCGGTTTCCTATAAAGGCAATGGCAATATAATGGGAGCCTTGCGCGGAAAAGTGGTGGATATTTCCGGTAATGGCGGCATACATTACGATGAGGGGCTGGCTGATATTGGCGCTTCAGAAGCAGAAACGTCTATCTCCTACTCTTCTCTTTATTACTACTACCCGTAATTGAATATAAGCAGTGGTGGTGGCTGAGCATGGTTGCGTATCAGCAGGCATCTAAAAAGGCCGCGCTTATAAAAAGTAATAGTGGGTTATATATTTTGGTGTCCAAAAGTTAATGGCCTATAGTTTGGTTGCTGTTCTTAATGCCCCGAAACAGCGCAGGTGGTCAATAAATGCCTGCTTAAAGTGGGTAAATACAAGCATCATTAACAAACATCATTTCAGCGCGCCAGGTAAGCAATATTCACTGTTTATTGGCGCTATAGATAAAAAGGAGTGGTTATGAAAAAACAGACAGGATTTGTACTGGTATCCGTACTGATCATCACCACAATAACGACTATGCTGGCGTTTTCACAAATCAATGATAACCGCCTGCAGGAGCAGATAGCGGGCAATCAGCAGAAAGAAGTTAATGCTCGTCTGGCGGCAGAAAAAGGTGTGTTTACTGCGTTTGAGTATATAAAAACACAACTCACGAATGGTATTCCAAGCACTTATATATTAGATAACTTGAAGAAACTTGAAGGGGCTAAGGTCGCTTCAGGGAATGGCTATTACTCTTTTCCGGCGGGGACATTTAAGCTGCAGGGAAACACTTTTACTGTGCTCAGTAAAGGAGAGTTTTTTGGTGCAACCGCTTATTTAAAAACGGACATAGTCGCGGGTGAAAAAAATAGCGGCAGTTTCTTTAATGAAGCTGTGATGGGTTGTGATGGCGTGACGCTCGGTGGTAATGGGGTTATCGATAGCTATACCTATGATTCTGATACGAACACCCAGATTTTTGGCAAAAATGCCAATGTAGCAACCGTCAATGCAGGTGCTGATATAGTGCTCAGCGGCGCAGCAACTATCAAAGGAAGTGTTACGGCGACCGGCAAAGTTGATGCAGACCAAAGCTCAGGGACAAGCATAGACGGTAATATTACGGCCGCAGAGGAGGTGCAGCTTAAAGGTACGACTATTGCAGGTGATATTCATACAGGTGGAAGGTTAACGATTAAAGATAATATCACTCTGAGCGGCAGCTCGTCCGTTACTGTTGGCGGTAATATTGAAGGTACCACTACAACTGCTACATTTATTGGTGATGTAACACAGGTGATTTATGGCGGGGAGGACAAGACGGGGGTATTTCCAGATGGGTTGACCGCCGGTATTATTCCCCCGGATATAGACTTTGGGGAATGTGACCCGCTTGCTATTGTTGACCCGGTTAATACAGTGGATAGCAACGGCAATGGCAGCATTGATGCCGATGAACTGGTGTATACCAAGGGCATAGCTGCTGTGATGAGTAATATTGAGACAGAAATTACCACGAACAGCTTACCGGTTGCCAGTTCGCCCATGGCTTTGGGCAATAAGTTTAAATTTACAGAAGATGCGCTCTTCGTAGACGACTCGGCAGTTGCGGAGGCTAGTATTTCAGCAACTACATTGAATGCATTGGGCAAAGACACAGGAATGGGGGGGGTGAATAATACTTCCAAGGTGCTTATTATTGATGGCAATCTGGATATGACCAGCAAGAATATTGTGATTGATGGTGATGTGACCCTGGTTGTCATGGGGGATATCACCACAAAAAGCACCAACTTCTCATTTGCTGATGCGAGTAATCCCGGCTCCTTAACCATTATTACCGATGGCAAGATGAAGGTTGATACCAATACTGTTTTATTTTCAGACAAAAGCGTTAACGCGCAAGGAAGACCGCCATTGACCGTATTTTCCTCAAATACTGACGGGTCAAAGGCAATAGAGGTTAATGCTAACGGTGCTATGTATGCGAAACTTTATGCCCCATTAGGCGGTTTAACCTTAGGGGGGGGGGGCGAGATTATGGGCGCGGTGCGTGGTAAAGCTATAGAGGTGTTGGCAGGCACAGATATTCATTTCGATGAAGCCTTGCAAGGGCTTAACGATGGCGGGCAAGCTGAGCTCCAGCCCCCGGTTTACTCCTCAATTTACTATCATTATGGGACGGAATAAGATTATTTTTAAGCCTGCAAGGTATCGCTGCCAGGGCGGTACTTTTTCATTCTGCATCGCTTTACTGCTGGCATTTTTCCTGTTGTCTGAATATCAAAATCAGCGCTAAAGCACGCCAGACTATTTAGCTTAAAGTGTGAGCTAATAACATTTCATATAATAACCTCAACGCTTCTCATTTAACGCCGACGGAGTTCAGCTCTGCCATTAAAAAGCAAGCGCTTAACCCATGCCGCCAATATTATAGGCATTGCTATTATTTGCTATTTACTGCGGAAAAGTTTAGCTGTGCAAAAAATGAATACTTTTGCCGGTCAAAGTTTAATCAAAAAGCTTTTGTTATTCCTTGTAAATCAGTATTATTCATCTTCATCTGCTTGCTAGTAGCTAAACACAGTGAAGATGAACGATTGAAATAACTCGGGCCTCGGCTTTAGCCCTGTCTCTTATACAGAAATATCAGTAACAAATAGCCAGGCTATTTTAGTCTGCATATTTCAAAAAACGACGCGGCTGGAAGGTCCCATCCATTTTTCTTGTAGAGGATAAGCACTTTAGCAAGGAAAATCA
>JBFGZH010000160.1:0-6267 GCA_041586895.1 Psychromonas sp.
CTGGCCAGCAGATGTGCGCTTGGCTCGACAATGCGCACCGCTTTACCACTGGCAGCAAGATCCATCGCCAACTCCACACCAATCAGCCCGCCGCCCATGATTAACACCCGTGAAGCCGCGGCAATTTTCTGCTGCGAATCACGGTATTCCTGCAGGCTGTTCAGTGTGACCACCTCATCAGCCGCTTCCCCTTGCAGCTCGGGCACAAAGGCTTTGGCCCCGGTTGCCAGCACCAGCTTGGAATAGGGGTAGTGGCGACCATGAGCACTAATGGTACGCGCCTGCGCATCAATATTGTCCACTCTGGTATGCGCAAACAGCTCAATCTGCTGCTGCTCGGCAAACTCAGGCCCGCTTAACGAGATAAGATCGTCGGCGCTCTGCGCGCGGGTAAAAACATGGCTTAAATCCGGCTTATTGTATTCATCGCCGCTGTCTGCCGTGAACACTTGAATAGCCAGTTCACTGCTCTGGCGACGCAGCGTTTTAACCAGTTGGTAGGCGGCAAAGCCGCTACCGATAATAATCAAGGGTGCACTCATTATGCTGCCTCCGCCTCATTGTTACTGTGTTTCACAAAAACATCTTTGCCTAAATTACAATCCGGGCAGAGGAAGTAATCCGCTACCTCATCCCACGGCGTATTCGCTTCAACGCCCTGATTCGGCTCACCGATTGCCGGATCATAAACCCAGTTACAGACAGTACAGATCATGCACTGGCAGTCCGCCGGGTGCTCCGTCTGCGCAGTGGCTTCCGCAGCGGCTTGCGGTACAGGCTTGCTCGCAGCCGGCTGCTCTGTTAATGGATTGAGCACCGGCTGCTCACTTACCGTGCTCAGCGACCACTGTTTGGCGATTTGTCGGCCATGCTCACGGCACTCACGCATCGCCTTGCCGTCCGGACGCCATTTGCTTTTCAGACTGACGGCGGTTTCAAAGCCGGCATCGGTAAGGCGCGCATGAATACGGTCAACCGCTCCGCCATTCCAGCCGTAGCTGCCGAAGGCGGCGGCTTTTTTACCCTTGAAGCGCAGTCCGGTGATCTCTTCGAGCATACCGGCAACCTTCGGCATCATGACGTTATTCATAGTCGAAGAGCCGACAAACACCCCCTTGGAGCGAAAGACATTGGCCAGAATATCGTTTTTATCGTGTTTAGAAACATTAAACACTTTCACCGCCACCTTAGGGTCGACATCATGGATCCCCTGGGCAATGGCATCGGCCATCATGCGGGTGTTATTAGACATCGAGTCGTAGAAGATAGTGATACGGTCTTCCTGGTAGTTATCCGCCCACTCCAGGTATTGATGGACAATCTGAGTCGGGTTATCACGCCAGACGATACCGTGCGATGTGGCAATCATATCCACTGGCACATTAAAGCTCAGCACCTCTTTGATCTTTGCGATAACCAGCGCGCTGAAGGGGGTCAGGATATTGGAGTAATAACGCAGGCACTGCTCCATCAGCTCATTCTGATCCACCTCATCATTAAACAGGTGTTCATCACAGTAGTGCTGGCCAAAGGCATCATTACTGAACAGTACCGCATCACCGGTGAGGTAAGTCATCATGCTGTCCGGCCAGTGCAGCATAGGAGCTTCAATAAAGATAAGCTGCTTGTCGTTACCGATATCAATCGTGTCGCCGGTATTAACGGTTTTAAAGTTCCATTCCGGATGGTGGTGGTGACCGACGATCGAGTCAATGGCCGCTTCGGTACAGTAAATCGGTGTTCCCGGGATCTTTTCCATCAATGCAGACAGCGCGCCGGAATGATCTTCCTCGGCATGGTTGACCACGATAAAATCGATCTCCTGCAGGTCGATTTCCATCTCCAGGTTCTGCAGGAACTGATGGCTGAAACGATGATCCACAGTATCAATCAATACCGTCTTCTCTTCACGGATCAAATAGCTGTTATAGCTGGTGCCTTTGGTCATCTTATACTCTGTGCCATGGAAATCCTGTACTTCCCAGTCACGTTGGCCTACCCAGTGGATGTTATTCTTTACATGAATCGTCATTATTCTCTTTCCTTACAACAAAATTAATTAGTGAATTCATTTACTATATAGCATCAAGTGTGCCAACTTTTTATCTAGTTGTTTTTAAAGGGTTTTACTGAAATAACAAACAGAACATGTGTCTTTATGACAATTTTGACATGTGTCATAAAAACACTACAATTGTCGTATTGACACATCGAGGAATAATATGAATACAGTTTCCAACCAGTGGCTGCGTATCGCGCTGGATCTTAATAGCGGCCTATCCAATCAGGACAGATTTGAGCGTCTGCTGGCGACGATTCGTCAGGCATTAAACTGCGATGCTTCCGCCCTGCTGCTTTTTCAGGAAAGGCAGTTTATTCCCCTGGCTATTAACGGCCTTGCCAGTGAAGTACTCGGCAGACGTTTTTCCTTAGATTCACACCCGCGCCTGGAAGCCATTGCCCGGGCCGGCGATGTCGTGCGCTTTCCGGCAGACAGCACCCTGCCCGATCCCTACGACGGTTTGATTCCAAACCACGAAGATAAACTGCATGTTCATTCCTGTATCGGACTGCCGCTGACTATCGATGGCCGCCTGATAGGTGCAATCACCATTGATGCCTTCGATCCGCAGCAGTTTTCGTCTTTTGCGGATAATGATTTAAGGATTGTCAGTGCACTTGCCGCCAGCGGGCTGCATAGCGCACTGCTGCTCGAGCAACTGGAAAAGCAGGCGGTCGTCAGTCACGAGCCGCTTACCGAAAAACACAGCAGCCGACAGGAGATGATCGGCACCTCAAGAGTGATGCATGATCTGCAGGCGCAGATAGATGCCGTCGCCAGTACCGACCTGACCGTACTGGTCCACGGTGAAACGGGCGTCGGTAAGGAGCTGGTAGCCAGCGCTATTCACTTTCGCTCGCAGCGAGCCAATGAAACTCTGGTTTACCTGAACTGCGCGGCACTGCCGGACTCAGTGGCCGAGAGTGAGTTGTTTGGTCATGTCAAGGGGGCTTTTACCGGGGCGATCAGTAACCGCAAGGGTAAATTTGAACTGGCTGATAAAGGGACTCTGTTTCTCGATGAAGTCGGCGAGCTGTCACTGGGCCTGCAGGCCAAACTTCTGCGTGCGATACAGTACGGCGATATTCAGCGCGTCGGTGATGACAGCCATATCCGGGTTAATACGCGCATTGTTGCCGCTACTAACCGTGGTCTCCATGAAGAGGTTAAAGAAGGACGTTTTCGCGCCGATCTCTACCACCGCCTGAGCGTATTTCCGATCTTTGTGCCGCCATTGCGGGAACGGGAAAATGATGTTGTTCTGCTGGCCGGTTTTTTTGCCGAGCGCTGCCAGCACAAGTTGGGACTCAACAGCATTCGCCTCGACCAATCGCTTATCGAAGCCATTAGCGCCTACAGCTGGCCGGGTAATATCCGTGAACTCGAGCATGTTATCAACCGCGCTGCGGTGATAGCACGCAGCAGCGACAGTAGTAGTGACCTGCGCCTGCTCTCTGAGCATCTGCTCCTCGCTGAGGCGCATCACAGCCCAGATGCCAAGCTCGAGACTACCCAGCTTGCCCCTCCCGTTGCGGACTATCAGGAGCAGGGATTCAAAGAGGCAACCGAACAGTTTCAAAAGCGCTTGATTGAACAGTGTTATCAGAAGAACAACGGCAACTGGGCGGCTAGCGCACGGCAGTTGGGGCTGGATAATGGTAATCTGCACCGTCTGGCAAAGAGGTTGGGCTTGAAGTAAGCCAAGCTAAATTTTACACCCTAGTTATCTGCACTACACTGAAATTAGTATGCGTGTATTTGGCCTAACAAAGAGGGTTATATTATGACTGAAGCAGCCGTAAGCAATAAAATCAGCAAGGAAACACTCGCTAGCATCCAGGAAACCATTGAGCATGATCAAATCATCGACAACGTGGCTAAAGAGCTGTTAAAAGAAATAATAAGGGATGCCGTTGCTCTCGAGAACAAAAAAACAAGCCCTTCTCTGCAGAGCGTCATTGATCATATCAATGGCGAACAGTGGTCGGAATTATTTGCACAATCGGCGCAAAGAGCAACAGAAATCCTTGCCGACTATCTCGCCAAATAAGCGCTAAGATAATATTGACTAATGCGCAGCTTAAAAAGCCTTTACCATGCGTCACCACTGACTCTTATACGCATCTTTATACGCCTTAATTGCCTAAAAAATGCTGCTTTGACTTGTTTATAGCTCAGCTAAAGCCAAGGCCCAAGTCCAGAAGCAATGACTTGTGTATAAGACTCAGTGGTCCGTATGGTTGCAGCGCATTACTTGCCATTATTCAACAACCCTAGCTATTACCTTTTCCAAGGAGCCAGCAATGTCAGAGATTAATAAATACTCGAAAACAATTACCTTAGACGAATCACAACCTGCTTCACAGGCCATGCTTTATGCGATTGGCTTAACAGAAGAGGATATGAAAAAAGCACAGGTCGGTATCGTTTCGACAGGCTGGGAGGGCAATCCATGCAATATGCATTTAAACGAATTTGCGAAACAGATCAAAAGCAGTGTCCTCGAAGCTGACTTAGTGGGATTAATTTTTCACACTATCGGGGTGAGTGACGGCATTTCCAACGGTACGCCAGGCATGAAATATTCTTTGGTTTCCCGTGAGGTGATTGCCGACTCTATTGAAACGGTTGCCGGGGCGCAATATTATGATGCCATCGTGCCTATTGTCGGCTGTGATAAAAATATGCCGGGTGCGATGATTGCGTTAGCACGTTTAAATCGTCCTGGCATCTTGGTTTATGGTGGAACGGTCAAAGCCGGTAACTGGAAAGGTGAAGACTTAAATATCGTCTCCGCTTTCGAAGCCTATGGTAAAAAATTACAGGGCGTCATCTCCGATGAAGATTATAAAGGTATTATTCAACACTCTATTCCGGGTCCCGGGGCCTGTGGCGGCATGTACACGGCCAATACCCTGTCTTCAGCGATAGAAGCCTTAGGCATGAGCCTGCCTTACTCATCCTCCAATCCGGCCGTTAGCGATGAGAAAAAAATCGAATTAACCAAAGTGGGTGATGCGATCAGAAACTTGATGGAAAAAGGGATTCGACCACGGGATATTATGACCGCCAAGGCCTTTGAAAATGCATTACGCATCATCATGATCCTCGGTGGCTCGACCAACGCCACGCTGCACTTGATTGCCATGGCCAGAGCCTGCGGCCTTGAACTGACATTGGATGATTTTCAGAAGATGGCCGATAAAACCCCCTTTCTGGCAAATTTAAAACCTTCCGGCGAATACCTGATGCAGGACCTGCACGCTATCGGAGGAATACCTGCGGTCATGAAGTATTTATTGGCGAAAGGCTTATTGCATGGCGAATGTTTAACGGTTACCGGTAAAACTATCGCTGAAAACCTCGCCGATTTACCCGGTCTGCCTGAGAAGCAGGATATTATCATGCCCTTAGAGAAGCCATTAAAGGCAAGCGGTCACTTGCAGATTCTTTATGGCAATTTAGCCACTGAAGGGGCTGTTGCCAAAATAACAGGCAAAGAAGGCGAACTCTTTGAGGGACCGGCCCGTGTTTACGATGATGAATTTGCTGCCATTGCCGGTATTCAAAAAGAGGTGCAAAAAGGCGAGGTGATCGTTATCCGTTACTCAGGCCCTAAAGGTGCGCCGGGCATGCCGGAAATGCTTAAACCGACTTCAGCCGTGATAGGCGCCGGGCTTGGAAAAGATGTCGCACTTATCACCGATGGCCGCTTTTCCGGCGGTTCTCACGGCTTTGTGGTCGGCCACATTGCCCCTGAAGCTTCCGAAGGGGGACTGATTGCTTTGGTTGAAAATGGCGATATGATCCGCATTGATGCGGTCACTAATAAATTAGAGCTGCAGGTGAGTGAGGCGGAAATTGCCAGACGTAAAGCAGCCTGGGTGAAGCCTCCCTACAGAGCAACAAACGGAGTATTAAGGAAATATATCGCCACGGTAAAATCGGCCTCTTTAGGCTGTGTCACCGATGAGATAGATTAACGGCTTCCTACCGCTACACTCGGGGCCTCGGGTTTAGCCCCGACTCTTATACACAAGTCAGCCTTCGGTATCTGAAAGTGTAAATAAAAGATATACGAGCGTCATTTTAGCTCCTCGGGCGTATTCCGCCTTTGACGGCGTGTAAGCGATGAGAAACCGAAACGCAGTTTCGCAGTTCGAGAGAGCGATGCTCTTTGTGCAGCCAAAGAAAACAGGGCACGC
>JBFGZH010000161.1:0-6238 GCA_041586895.1 Psychromonas sp.
GAACCTCTGATACTCGGTGATTAGCGCTGTCTTGTGGTGCACAATTCTTGTGCGCGCCTGCACCTATTTGTTGCAGGAAAAATAAAAAAGATCATTTGGTTTATATTTCACTTACTTAAATTACTGATATTTAAGTGTTTATTTTTTATGGTTCGATTGGCACGCCTGTTGCAATGATTGAAACGATTGTTACAATTATTTGTCATCTATTAAGGAGATCCCAGATGAAATTAAGTAAAGTTATTTCTAGTGTCGTTATGGCGGCGAGCGTTTTGTTTTCCGCCCATTCAGTACAAGCTGACAAGTTAGATACGCTGCAGCAAAGGGGCGTGCTGAAAGTGGCGGTGCCACAAGATTTTCCCCCTTTTGGGAGTGTGGGCACGGATCTGCAGCCTCAAGGTTATGACATTGATATGGCTGCTTATCTTGCCAAAGAGATGAAAGTCAAGTTAGAGCTGGTTCCTGTGACCAGTGCCAACCGAATTCCCTACCTGCAGACAGGCAAAGTTGATCTAGTCATTTCCAGTATGGGCAAAAACCCTGAACGAGCGAAGGTGATCGATTTCAGTACCCCATACGCACCGTTTTTCTTAGGTGTTTTTGGTAGTGAAGAGCAAGTGGTTACTAAAGCACAAGATTTAGCAGGGAAAACAGTCGGTGTGACGCGTGGTTCGGTGGAAGATATCGAGTTAAGCAAAATTGTACCTGAAGGCACCATCCTTAAGCGTTTCGAAGATAATAACACCACCATCTCATCGCTTTTATCGGGACAAGTGAGCCTTATTGCTACGGGTAACTTAGTGGTAACGGAAATTGCGACTCGCTATCCAGACAAAGCGCCACAAACCAAATTCCTGCTGAAAAACTCACCTTGTTATGTCGGTGTGATGAAGGGAGAGACTGAGCTGTTGAATGAAGTTAATCGTCTGATTGCAAAAGCGAAACAACAGGGCGTATTGGAAGGTTTTTCTCAGAAATGGCTGAAAGCGCCATTCCCAGCAGATCTTGGCGCCTAGTTTAGGATTACTATTATGAACTATCAGCTTGATTTTTCAGGACTAGTTCCTTACCTGCCGCAGTTTGTGGCAGGTCTGTCCACCACCATTCAACTGACCCTGATTGCAACTTTTGCCGGACTGTTGTTGGGCACACTGTGTGCGGCTGGACGTACTAGTAGAACGGGTGGGCTGCGCCTGATATGTGCCAGCTACATTGAAGTGGTGCGCAACACCCCGTTTATCGTGCAACTGTTTTTCATTTTTTTTGGTCTTCCTGCAATCGGTATTAAATTATCGGCATGGCAGGCCGGCACAATCGCGATGATTGTTAACTTAGGGGCTTACAGCGCGGAAATTATCCGAGCGGGTATTGAAGCTGCACCTAAAGGTCAATGGGAAGCGGGTAAAACACTCGGGCTGACGCGTCGTCAAATATTTATGCATATTATTCTGCCGCCCGCTTATCAACGTGTTTATCCCGCGCTCGTTAGCCAGTGTATTATTGTGATGTTGGGCTCATCGGTGGTCTCGCAGATCTCAGTTGAAGAGCTGACCTTTGCTGCCAACTTTGCTCAATCGCGTAGCTTTTTAGGTTTTGAATCTTACCTGGTTATCGCATTGATTTATTTGCTGCTATCTGTAGCTATGCGCCGTGGATTTGCTTTTTTCAAGCAATATGCATTTAAGAACCCATCGCTGTAGGAGGCGCTAATTATGATGCAATTTACTGATTGGGATATTTTAAAAAACTTGCTGCTGGCTGCACGTTGGACAATCTTGCTTTCTTTGCTGGCATTCGCCGGAGGTGGTTTGCTGGGGATCCTTTTAACCCTGTTACGCAGCCATCGCAGTAAAATATTTATTAAACCGATTCAACTCTATGTCGAGGTGTTTCAAGGCACGCCATTGCTGCTGCAGCTGTTCCTTGCCTTTTTTGGCTTATCACTGATTGGCATTGAGGTTAACGCCTGGTCTGCAGCCATTTTAACCCTGACCTTATTTAGCAGCGCATTTTTTCATGACATCTGGCGCGGTTGTATAGAAGCCTTGCCTAAGGGGCAATGGGAAGCATGTCGGACGTTAGGATTAACTTACATGCAGACCATGAGATATATCATTTTTCCTCAAGCGATGCGTATGGCTATCCCGCCGACAGTCGGCTTTTCGGTGCAGATAGTGAAAGGGACTGCCCTTGCGTCGATTATAGGATTTGTAGAATTAACCAAAGCAGGAACCATGTTAAACAACGCAACGTTTCAGCCATTTAAAGTATTTGCTTTAGTTGCACTGCTGTACTTTGCTATCTGTTTTCCACTGTCTGTTTTCGCTAAATATTTGGAGAAGAAAAACCATGCCACTCGTTAGTATTGATCAAGTCCATAAATATTATGGCGATAACCATGTCCTTAAGGGCGTGAACTTAAAAGTTAAAGCGGGCGAAGTTGTGTCTATTATCGGCCGCAGCGGTTCCGGAAAAAGCACCCTGCTGCGCTGTATTAATGGTCTGGAAGAGTTTCAGGACGGGGCGATTACCGTGGATATGCAGGCGGTAGAAAACGATGAATATAAACTCCGTCAGCTCAGTCGCAGCGTCGGCATGGTGTTCCAGAATTTTAACCTTTTTCCGCATATGACGGTAGGTGAAAATGTAATGTTGGCAACTAAACTGGTGCTTAAAAAAACGCCGCAGGAAAGTCGTGCACTTGCCGAAGAACTGCTGGAAAAAGTAGGGCTGTCGGATAAGTTTGCAGCCTACCCGAGTAACTTGTCTGGTGGGCAGCAACAGCGTGTCGCCATTGCCCGCTCATTAGCCATGTCACCTAAAGTATTGCTCTGTGATGAAATAACCTCGGCACTGGATCCCGAGCTGGTTGGCGAAGTGCTTAAGGTGCTGGAACAGCTCAAGGCGGAAGGGATGACACTTATTCTGGTGACCCATGAGATGAATTTTGCCCGTGATGTGGGCGATCGGGTGGTCTTTATGAATCAAGGTAAGGTGTGGGAAACAGGGGTAAGTGAGACAGTCTTTGCTAATCCGCAAACGCCTGAACTGCAGAATTTTCTCTCGGCGGTTAGATAGTCGGGCCGCTACAGAATCATCTTGTACTTATCTTATGAAAAAACAGTAATGCACAACAGGGCGCAGAATGACCAAAAACAGTAACTCACTCGCTGAACGTATCACGCAACATTACTCGAAATTGACTGAAAGCAGTCGTCGTATTGCCGATTACCTGCAACTCAACCCGGAAAAGCTGCTTATGCTATCTACGGGTGAAATTGCGGAGGCATGTGCGGTGTCGAAAACCAGTGTCAGTCGTTTCATTCGCCAGCTTGGCTATGATGATCATCTGGCTTTGCGTAATGAATTGATGGCGGAACGAGAGCGGGGCGTGCCTGTTTTAACCGCGAATCTTGATGGCTGCGGTTTTCAGCAGGAGCTGCAGGCGCTTGAGCAGCTTTGCGCACAGTTAAGTGAAATGGATCTCGATACTTTAATCAAAGAGATTGCCGCTGCAAAGCGCGTGAAAATTATTGGCTATCGTAACAGTTATCCAGTCGCTATGCATTTTCGCCAGCAACTGATGCAGTGCAGAGCTGATGTTGAGTTGCTGCCATTACCGGGGCAAACCTTAGGTGAAGACTTGATCTCCATTGGGCCGGATGATTTTGTGATCGTGATAGGCATTCGCCGCCGGGTTAAGCTGTTTTCGCGCATTATAGAGCAGCTCTCTGGACAGCGTGTGCTGCTCATTACAGATCAATCCGGACAGAAATATGCGCATAGCGTCAGCCATATTTTAACCTGCTGTATGAACAATCAGATGCCTTTGGATAGCTATGCCGTGCCGATGAGTCTGGTCTCTTATCTGGTCAATAAGGTCTATATCCACCTCAATGGCAGCGCCTCGATGCTGAGCAGCAAAATAACGGCGAGTTACTCACAGCTGGATGAGTTGGAATAACCTCTGACAGGTCAACAATGTTTTTCCCAATAATAATTAAGAAGTAAATAACCTTATGAATGTATTAAATAAACTAAAAAAAGAGTGGTTTTTAGTCGGTATGGTCTTAGCGATCGCTTTAGCGACAATGACAGCTGATATTGGCCGCTCGGGGGGCCTTATTCACCTGGATTCGTTAACCGGTATTGGCGTTGCCATTGTGTTTTTTCTGCATGGTTTGGGGCTATCTCCACGCGCGATCAAAGAGGGCGTCGCTAATTGGCGATTACATATCTATATACAGCTGGCAACCTTTGTCGCCTACCCGCTACTTTGGGTGGTGTTTGGCAATACCTTCCTGGCTTATATGCCGGCAGCCCTGGCATTTGGTTTCTGCTACCTGTTTGTGTTGCCCAGCACTATCTCCTCCTCTGTCGCCATGACCAGTGTCGGCAAAGGTAATGTACCCGGCGCGATCTTTAATGCATCCCTATCAAGTATCTTAGGGGTATTTATTACGCCGCTGCTTATTCAGCTGTTTATGGGCTTTGAAGGGGTTGAGTTGGATCTGCTGGCATCGGTGTTCGCCATTGCCAAACTGTTACTGCTGCCTATGGTGGTGGGGCAACTGCTGCGTCCTTATCTGTTGAGATGGGTAGAAAAACACAAAGCCGTGGTCAATAAAGTCGATAAATATGTCATTTTACTGATTGTCTACAATGCCTTTTGTGATTCTGTCGCCAACGGTATTTGGAGTGAGTTTTCATTCGCCATGTTAGCGATATCAATAGCCCTGTGCAGTCTTTGTCTGTTAGTGATGGTGCACTCTATTCAATGGGGAGCCCGTCGTTGCCGCTTTAACCAGTTCGATGAAGTGGCCGCGGTTTTCTGCGGGACGAAAAAAACCCTGGCTGCAGGTGTGCCGATGGCTAAGGTGATTTTTGGTGCAGATCCAAAATTAGGCATGATTTTATTGCCTATTATGCTCTACCACCCGATTCAGATTTTCTACTGCGCCGTCTTAGCTAACCGTTACGCGCGGAAAAGTACCCAGCTTAATCAAGCTGTTACCGAGTAAAGGACAGTTAGTATGATTAAAGATACCCAGGTTTATTGCGCGCAAGGACCGGATTCATTGCCCTCTCTTGCACCCGGCGTGTTGTCCGGTTATCGCTTTGTGTTCAAAGATCTGTTTGATGTAAAGGGCTATGTGACAGGTGCCGGTAATCCGCAATGGCTAGCCAGCCACCAGCCGGCTGAGTCGACCTCTCCTTTAATTACTGCGCTGCTAGCGCAGGGCGCGACTTGCGTTGGGCGGGTACAAACCGATGAATTGGCATATAGCCTGAATGGGCAGAACATTCATTATGGCACGCCAATCAACCCTGCCGCGCCGGATTGTATTCCTGGCGGCTCATCAAGTGGCAGTGCGGTGGCCGTTGCTCGCGGTGAGGCTGATTTCTCTATCGGTACTGATACTGGCGGCTCGGTGAGAGTCCCAGCCAGCTACTGTGGGCTATTTGGGCTTCGCCCTACGCTGGGTAAACTGGATCTGAGCAACTGCTTTGAACTGTCTGGCAGTTTTGATACAGCCGGTATTTTCAGTCGTGATCTCAACCTGTTGCGCAATGTTTATGAAACGTTAATTGCTGAACCACTAAACGCAGAGAGTAAGCACAGTTTGTATCTGGATGACAGCTTAGCCGGATATTTAAGTAAAGAACGCTTAGCGCGTCTGCAGCAGTGCTGCCGGAATGCGGGTATTGAGCTGCATCGAGGTGATTTTCTTGCTCAGAGGAAATGGCAGCTAAGCGCCTTAAGCACGCTGTTTCGCAGTATTCAAGGCTTTGAAATTATTAAAAATCACCATCACTGGTTAACTGAATTTGCGGATAGCTTAGATCCGGCTATCTGTGAGCGGGTGCAGTGGGCAAGCGGCATCAGCTGTGAGCAGTATGGCGATGCGCAAGCGCAGCAAGCCGATTTTCAGCAGCAGTTATCCGCTCAATTAGAAGAAACTCAAATGTTGTGGGTGATTCCCACCACACCTTCAGGTCCGCCCGCGCTGACCATGTCCGCTGATGCGCTTGCCCGTTACCGCAGCGATCTGATGGGACTGACCAGTATCGCAGGTTTGTGCGGTTTTCCGCAGCTGCATCTGCCGATGCAGGGGTTATCGGAAGGCCCTTGCGGTATCTCGTTAATGGGCTTAGCCAATCAGGAAGCACAGTTATTTGCGGCAGGACAACGGCTGCAAGGAGAGTAAAGATGAAATATCAATCCGCTTTTACCGCC
>JBFGZH010000162.1:0-6231 GCA_041586895.1 Psychromonas sp.
GACCAAGAACAATAGTGTCACAACCTAGCTCCTGAATAAACGGCGCTTCGGTACAGTAATTGGCGCTTTGTGCCTCCTTGCCGGTATAAATTTGCGCGCTTTCGATGAGATCAGAATGCAGCGGACACTGATAGGAAGGGATCGGCTCATGCAGATGGTAGACCTCTACGCTATTCGGGTAACGTTTATCTATTTCAGACAGGGCCTGTTTAACGGTAATAAAGAGCTCACTGGTGGTGACACCGGGAATCGGACGCATATCGATATGCAGTTCGCAGCAACCACAGATGCGGTTCGGGCTGTCTCCGCCGTTGATGGCGCCGAAGTTCAGGGTTGGGTAGGGCACGGCAAAATGCGGGTTGCTATATTTTTCTTTAAATTGCTGCTGTACTTTTTTTAATTCACCAATCACCAGATGCATGATCTCAATCGCATTGAGTCCTTTATCGGGATCCGAGCTATGACCGCTACGCCCGGTAATGCGAATGCCTTCAGACATATGGCCTTTATGCATGATGACCGGCACCAGGCCGGTCGGCTCACCGATAATGGCATAATCGGGTTTGATACTTTTCTGGCGGGCAATATCCTGCGCACCGGACATAGAGGTTTCTTCATCCGCCGTTGCTAAAATACGCAGCGGTTTATTTAGTGTTTTTAAATCTATCTCTTTTAATACTTCAATCACAAAGGCAAAAAAACCTTTCATATCGATAGTGCCGAGCCCATATAAACGATTATCTTTTTCAACAACCTTAAAGGGATCGCTTGACCATTTATTCTCATCATAAGGCACGGTATCAGTATGTCCCGCCAGTAATAGACCGCCGTCACCTTCTCCCAAGGTGGCGATTAAATTATATTTCCCGGGCGCATTGCTGACCTCTTTTATTTCATTTTTAAAGCCCAGCTCTTCTAACCAGGCTGCCAGCTGATTAATCACCTGTAAATTACTTTGATCCCATGATGAATCGGTTGAGCTGATAGAGGGAATGGCAATAAGATCTTTGTATAGGTTTATAAATGTAGGTAATGACATAACGGACCTTTATATCAGTAAATAAAAAGACAGATAAAAAGATGGTACACCAAAGCTGACAATATTGTGAGTGACTTTCTTCGCTGTTAGCAAATATTGGCTGACGGCTACTGCAGCGTTTTTCTCTGGGGAAATTATGTTTCATATAAATATTCATTATTATTGAATAAATAATCACTCGCAGTTAAAATATCCCTTTCTATCGTGAGTGCCTCTCTTTATAATATTGCATTGCGATTTTTATCATCTTTAATGGAACGGGAATTTCTTTATGTTAAAAGCCATTGTTGTGGGGGCTAGTGGTTATACTGGCGCAGAATTAGCACACTTTCTAACTCGCCATCCGGAAATTGAATTGGCCGGGTTATATGTTTCAGAAGGCAGTTTAGACAAAGGTAAAAAATTATCTGCGCTTTACGGTAATTTATTAGGTGTGGTTGATTTACCCCTGCAACCTTTAGCCACAAATGGCATTAAAGCGGCTTGTCAAGGGATAGATATCGTGATCCTGGCAACCGCGCATGAAGTCAGCCATGATTTAGCGGCCCTGTTTTTAGCAGAAAATACTGTTGTTTTTGATCTGTCGGGTGCATTCCGTGTGCAGGCTGCCGGTTTCTACGATAAATTTTACGGCTTCACTCATCAGTATCCGGATTTGCTGGAAAAAGCGGTTTATGGTTTAGCTGAATGGAACTTTGAAGAGGTAAAAAATACCGATCTGATTGCCGTTCCCGGCTGCTACACAACGGCATCATTAACGGCGTTAAAGCCGCTGGCGCAAGCAGGCCTGATTAAAGAAAATAGCAAACCGACTATTAATGCAACCAGCGGCGTCAGCGGTGCCGGACGTAAAGCCAGTGTGGTCAGCAGCTTTTGTGAAGTGAGTCTGCAGCCTTATGGCGTCTTTACCCATAGGCATAAACCTGAGATTGATCAGCATCTTGGAATGCCGGTGATCTTTACCCCGCACCTGGGCAGCTTTAAACGTGGTATTTTAGCGAGTATTAACGTGCAGTTAAAAGAAGGGGTGACTGCGCAGCAAGTCGATCGGGCTTATCAGGATGCCTATGCCGATAAACCTATTGTGCGTCTGATGGACGGTACTTTCCCGGCGCTGAAAAATGTTGTCGGTACTCCTTATTGTGATCTCGGCTGGGCGGTTGATGGTGAAGATCTTGTGGTTTTCAGTGCGATTGATAATTTATTGAAAGGCGCTTCATCGCAGGCGATACAGTGTATCAACCTACGTTTTGGTTTCGATATCAGCACTTCTCTTCTATAAGCAGGATATTTAAAAAATGACACAAGCATTAAAACCGCTATTAATTAAGCTGGGTGGTGCGGTACTTGAAAATGAGCAGGCATTGGCTAACCTTTTTTCAGCACTGACGCTTTATTTACAAAAACAACAACGCCCGCTTTTGCTGGTGCATGGTGGCGGTGTGATTGTTGAGAATGTTTTAAATAAAATGAACATCGTCAGCGAGAAGAAAGACGGGCTCCGGATAACTCCGTTTGAACAGATCCCTTATGTTGCCGGCGCATTGGCGGGGACTTCAAATAAGTTGTTGATGGCCAAAGCATTGCAGGCAGGGCTTTCCGCTGTAGGTTTATCACTGGCCGATGGTTTTAGTTGTAAAGTGACTCAGCTGGACCCGGACTTGGGAGCGGTGGGGGTATGCAGTCCAAACAATCCTGCATTGATTAATGGCTTGCTAGCTGGTGGGCATCTGCCGGTGATCTCATCAATCGGTATTGGTGATGATGGGCGTCTGTATAATGTTAATGCCGATCAGGCTGCCATCACTATTTGTGAGCTGGTGGGCGCGGAGTTAGTTTTTCTCTCAGATGTCGATGGTGTATGGGATGCACAGAAGCAGGTTATTCCCGAGCTAAATACGCAATTAGCTGATACACTGATTGCTGATAATGTTATTCAAGACGGGATGGCCGTTAAAGTAAAAGCGGCATTACAGGCCGCTGAACAGTTAGGCTATGTTATGCTGGCCAGCTGGAAAAATCCGCAGAATTTAGTGTCATTGCTTGCCGGACAGGCAGTGGGTACAAAAGTAGTTAAGTAGAGAATTAAATATGGAAAATTTACTAACAGGTTTAGAAATGACCCAGCAACAGGCGTTAGATCTGATTGCCCTGGGTAAAGATTTAAAAGCAAATCCGGCTAAGTACTCGCAAGAGTTAGCGGGTAAAAGTGTAGTGACACTGTTTGAAAAACAATCCCTGCGTACGCGTGTGACCTTTGATATCGGTGTGAATAAACTCGGTGGCCATGCTGTGTATCTGGATCAGGCGAACGGCGAGATGGGTAAGCGCGAAGATGTGAAAGACTTTGCGGCTAATATCTCACGCTGGGCGGATTGCATTGTGGCCCGTGTTTATGAGCATAAAACATTGGTCGAAATGCAGGAATATGCAACGGTTCCAGTTATTAACTCGCTGTGTGACCTCTACCATCCATGTCAGGCGATGGCTGATTTTATGACTATCTCTCAGCAGTATGATGATGTTTCTAAAGTTAAGCTTGCTTATATTGGTGACGGTAATAATGTCACTCACTCATTATTTATTGCCGGCGCTATTCTCGGCGCGACAGTGACGGCGGTTTGCCCACTTGGCCATAGCCCGGATGCGCAAATTCTGAAACAGGCGGAAGAGATTGCTGCGGCAAATGGCGGCAGCGTTTCTGTGACTAATAATATTGAAGATATTAAAGGTTATGACGTTGTTTATGGTGATACTTGGCTGTCAATGGGCGATAATACGCCACTGGAGCAGATCAAAGAGAAATTTATGCCTTACCAGATTAATCAGGAGCTGCTTGATATCACGGGTATCAAGCATGTATTGCACTGTCAGCCTGCACATCGCGGTTTAGATATCACATCTGATGTGATGGATGGCCCTGCTTCATTGATTTTTGATCAGGCAGAAAATAGAATGCATATCCAAAATGCTATTATGCTTACATTGATGAAAGGAAAATAATCAAATGAGTCAAGTTAAAAAGGTGGTACTCGCTTATTCTGGCGGTTTAGATACTTCGGCGATTATTCCATGGTTAAAAGAAACATACGATAACTGTGAAATTGTTGCTTTTTGTGCCGATGTTGGCCAAGGCGCTGAAGAGCTGATTGGCTTAGAAGAGAAAGCCTTAGCATCAGGTGCTTCTGAGTGTCATATTGTTGATCTTAAAGAAGAGTTTGTTGCTGATTACATCTACCCGACCATTGCTACGGGTGCGGTTTATGAAGGTACTTACCTGCTGGGTACGTCAATGGCTCGTCCTATCATCGCTAAAGCGCAGGTTGAAGTAGCGAAAAAAGTGGGTGCGGATGCGGTTTGTCATGGTTGTACCGGTAAAGGTAATGACCAGATCCGTTTTGAAAGCTGTTTTGCGGCGCTTGCGCCTGAGCTGAAAGTGATTGCACCTTGGCGTGAATGGAGCATGGTATCGCGTGAAGATCTGCTGGATTACCTGGCTGAGCGTAATATTGCGACAACAGCCAGTGCGACTAAGATTTACAGCCGTGATGCGAATGCCTGGCATATCTCTCATGAAGGCGGTGAACTTGAAGATCCGTGGAATGAGCCAAGTAAAGGTGTGTGGACACTGACCGTTGACCCGGTTGATGCACCCAATGAGCCTGAATACTTGACCATTAAAGTTGAAAACTCACGTGTTGTTGCTGTCGATGGTGTTGAATTATCACCTTATGATGCATTAATGCTGTTAAATGAAAAAGCGGCAGCACATGGTGTTGGCCGTGTTGATATCACCGAAAACCGTACAGTTGGTATGAAATCTCGCGGCTGTTATGAAACGCCGGGGGGCACGGTCATGGTGACTGCGCTGCGTGGTATCGATGAGTTAGTACATGATAAACCGGCTCGTAAATGGCGTGATCAGGTTGGTCAGGAATTTGCACATTTAGTGTATGACGGTCGCTGGTTTACACCGCTATGTGGTTCTTTACTGGCAGCATCAGAAGCACTGGCTAAAGATGTTAACGGTGAAGTGGTTGTTAAAATGTATAAAGGTCAAGTGACTGCGGTACAAAAACGCTCTCCAAACAGCTTATACTCTGAAGAGTTTGCGACATTTGGCGATGATAACGTTTATGACCAAAAACACGCTGAAGGCTTTATCCGTTTATATTCACTTTCCAGCCGTATTCGTAAGCTGAATAAAAAATAGTCTTATTTTCAGAGCATTCTCTTCAGCCTCCTCAAGATGTTTTATTGAGGGGAGTTGAATTTTGAGTGTCACTGAGTCTAAGTTCCCGATAAATAACTCGGGTAACAAGGCGATAGCCTGAATGAATTCAATTCCTGTTTGTCTTTACTGGCAAACAGGAATTTCTATTTAAAAGGATTTCTTTCACGAGATCGCTTTAAATAGAAATACAATCACATACTTTACCAATAAAAGTCACGGAGCATATAGATATGGCACTATGGGGCGGGCGTTTTAGCCAGGCGGCAGACGTAAAATTTAAACTCTTTAATGATTCATTAAAATTCGACTACCGTCTTGCTGAACAAGATATTATTGGCTCAATTGCCTGGTCTAAAGCATTGCAGTCCGTTGATGTTTTAACAGCTGATGAGCAAGTGCGTTTAGAAGGTGCACTGAATGAGCTGCTGCTTTCCGTGCAGGCAAACCCTGAGCAGGTCTTGCAGTCCGATGCTGAAGATATTCACTCCTGGGTGGAAACACAACTTATCCAGAAAGTGGGCGATTTAGGTAAAAAATTACATACCGGCCGCAGCCGTAATGACCAGGTGGCAACCGATCTGAAACTTTGGTGTAAAAAAACGGCGCAGGAGTTAATCGTTCATCTTGATACCTTAGAAGCAAAGTTGATCGAACTGGCCCGTATTCACCAATCAGTGGTATTGCCCGGCTACACCCACTTACAACGTGCGCAACCGGTGACATTTTCGCACTGGTGTCTGGCTTATTTAGAGATGTTAGAGCGCGATCATAGCCGTTTAGAAGGCTGCCTTGAACGTTTAAATACATGTCCGCTAGGCAGCGGTGCATTAGCAGGTACCGGCTATGCAATGGATCGCACGGCATTAGCCCACTCGCTTGGTTTTGCCCGGGCAACGCGCAATAGTCTGGATTCGGTTTCGGATCGTGACCATGTTGTTGAACTGATGAGTTGTGCGAC
>JBFGZH010000163.1:0-6229 GCA_041586895.1 Psychromonas sp.
AAAGTCGAAGAGCTGCATGTCAGCGGCAGTTGCGGCAAACGTAATACCGGCACCAGTGTCCACTTTTACCCTGATCCGGTTTATTTTGACAGTGCCCGTTTTTCCGTTTCCCGTCTTCTGCATCTGTTAAAGGCAAAAGCGGTTTTATGCCCGGGCCTGAGCATCAAATTTAAAGATAAAGTGAATAACAATGACTATCAGTGGTGTTACCAGGATGGTCTTAATGATTACCTGCTGGAAGCGGTTTGTGAAAATGAATTGTTACCCTCAGCGCCCTTTGTCGGCCAGTTTACCGCCAACCGTGAGATGGCGGACTGGGCCATTGTCTGGCTGCCTGAAGGCGGCAACTCCCTTGCGGAAAGCTATGTTAACTTAATCCCCACCGTACAGGGCGGCACGCACGTGAATGGCTTTCGCCAGGGGCTGTTGGAGGCGATGCGCGAGTTTTGTGATATTCGTAATCTGTTACCGCGCGGTTTAAAACTAACCCCTGAAGATATCTGGGATAAATGCGCTTATATTCTCTCCGTTAAAATTAAAGATCCGCAATTTGCCGGACAGACTAAAGAGCGTTTATCATCGCGGCAATGTGCCTCCTTTGTTTCCGGGGTCGTCAAAGATGCCTTTAGCTTATGGCTCAATGCCAATGTTAATGAAGCGGAGCAGCTGGCGGATTTTTGTATTAACAATGCCCAGGCGCGGACTCGAAAAAGTAAAAAAGTGGCCCGTAAAAAAGTGACCCAGGGGCCGGCCTTACCGGGCAAACTGACCGATTGCTCCTGTCAGGATCCGCAGCGTGGCGAGCTTTTTCTGGTGGAAGGGGACTCGGCAGGCGGCTCGGCTAAACAGGCGCGGGATCGCGAGTTTCAGGCGATTATGCCGCTGCGCGGAAAAATTAAAAACACCTGGGAAGATGAATCGGATATTATTTTAAATTCCGAAGAGATCCATAATATCTCCGTGGCCATAGGTATTGATCCGGCTTCTTCGGATCTGTCCGGTTTGCGCTATGGTAAAATCTGTATTCTTGCCGATGCCGACTCCGACGGTCTGCATATCGCCACCCTTATCTGCGCGCTTTTTGTAAGGCATTTTCGTCCGCTGGTCGAAGCCGGTCATTTCTTTGTCGCCATGCCGCCTTTATATCGTATTGATATAGGTAAAGAGGTCTACTATGCACTCGACGAAGAGGAAAAAGAGGGCATTCTGGATCGTATCGAAGCGGAGAAAAAACGCGGCAAAATCAATGTCCAGCGCTTTAAAGGTCTGGGGGAAATGAATCCGCTGCAGTTGCGGGAGACGACCATGGATCCTAATACCCGCCGCTTAGTACAATTAACCACCGAAGGCGCGGATAAAATGCTGGAAATAATGGATATGCTCCTGGCTAAAAAGCGCGCCGGCGACCGCAAGGTCTGGCTGGAAGAGAGCGGTGATATGGCATCGGTGGATTAATGTTGTTTAAAGCATAAGTTGTCATAATGAATCACCCATGGCATCACTCTTTCTGAGTTAGGCCTGCGCTGACAGATACTGTTTTGTTAACAGTATCTGTCAGTTAAATTTACCCTCAATACTTCGCTCTACTCATTGCTATCCTATTGCCTCCCTGGATGGCCATTTTTTGTTCCCCCTCCATCTCAGCACAATGAATGTCGCTTTAGTAACAAGCTGAAAATAACGCGCATAAACTGTTAAAATCAACTTTACCTTTGAATGATAATCGTTATCATATAGATCTTCTTTCAATATCACCTTGGATAATAATTGGCGTGTGTTTGTTAAATAAAAGCCTAATAGGCTTAGCCCTAATCAGTTGTATCAGTTACAGCGCAGCAGGCAGTGTCGAGCAGCTGCAACAGCACACTCTTGCCGACTTGTCTGCTAATCAACAAGCGCAACTTAAGATTAACAGCATGGATGAGCAAAAAATTGCGTTAATGAGGCAAGTCAAAGCCCTGCAGGATGAAGCACAGAGTCTGGAGTTATATAACCAATATTTAGAGCGTTTATTAACCGATCAGGAGAATGAAAAAGCCTCGTTAAACACACAAATTAATAGCGTACAAGAAACACGTCAGGGGCTAGTGCCTTTGATGGAGCGTATGTTAGAAAACCTTGCACTGTTTATTCACCTCGATTCGCCATTGCTGGCAGAAGAACGACAAGCGCGTCTTATCCAGCTGCAGACTATGATGGCTAAAGCCGATGTCAGTGAAGCCGAAAAGTTTCGCCGCTTACTGGAGTCTTATCATATTGAGGCCGAATACGGTAGCAAGATGGGTGAATATCAAGCGACTTTGAGTATCGATGGGGTTGAACGTACGGTAAATTATTTCTACCTCGGACGGGTTGTTTTTGTTGCTGTTTCACTGGATGGGAAAGATGTTTGGGCCTGGGATAGAGCCGGCAATCAATGGCGAGAAATTGATGCTGCATATGCGGGTGATATTCAAAAGGCGATACGCATTGCCAAAAAGAGCGATATCCCGGCGCTGTTAAGACTACCTTTACTAACTGAGGCTAAGTAATGAAATTATTGCCTACTCTGATCAGTACGTTATTGCTGTTATTCGCTTTAGCAGGCACAGCGCAAGCCAATAACCTGGATGATTTACTCCAAAAAGTAAAATCAGAACAACAACAAAACCAGCATAAAAATCTACAACGTAATAATGATTTTTCAAATGATTTACAGTACTGGCAAGAGCAACTTCGCTCTGCACAGGCACGATTAAAGCAGGCTAAAACAGCGGCCAATGAAAAAGGGTTACGTTTTGCAGAGAATGAGAAAACACTGACTGCACTGCAAGCCGATCTGGATCTTGCAAAAGGTCATCTCGGCGAGCTGTTTGGAGTGGTGCGTCAGATTGCTGCTGAGTTTGCGGGCTCGATTCAGGGCTCGCTGATTTCAGTGCAATACCCGGAGCGTAATGTTTTTGTCGACAGCTTATCGGAGCGCAAAGCTTTGCCTTCGTTAGCCGAGCTAGAGCAGTTATGGTTTATTATGCAGCAGGAAATGACAGCATCGAGCCAGGTCACGACATTTAACGCTAAAGTATTAGATGCTGCAGGTGTGGCGACTGAGCAAGAGGTCACGCGCCTCGGGGCTTTCAATCTTATTTCCGATAAACAATATATGGTCATTAATCAGGAGTCGCAATTAGCACAACCGTTAGCAAGGCCGGTTCCCAATCATGTGCAGCGTACTTTAAATGATTGGTTTGATGGCAGTGCACAAGTCAAACCTTTCTATTTTGATCCTGCTAAAGGCGATTTGTTAACCCTTTTATCACAGACACCGACCTGGAGCGAGCGTATCCAACAGGGTGGCAGCATAGGCTATCTGATTCTTGCTATCCTGGTCTTTGGCCTGCTGATTGCCGCTGTTCGTTTTGTGGCGTTAACTGCTGAGTCGATAAAAATTAAACGGCAGTTACAGCAGCCTGAAGCCAATCCAGACAATGCATTAGGTCGCATCTTGGCTATTTACCAGTCCAATAGCAAGCAAACGACACAGGTATTGGAGCTGAAATTGGATGAGGCGGTATTAAGAGAAGTACCCCGCTTAGAGCGCGGTGCAAGTGTGCTGAAGATATTAGCGGCGATTGCACCTATGATGGGCCTGTTAGGTACAGTCACCGGCATGATTGGAACTTTCCAGTCGATCACCTTATTTGGTACGGGGGATCCTAAATTAATGGCGGGTGGTATTTCGATGGCCCTGATTACCACCGTAATGGGGCTGATTGCTGCATTACCCTTATTGCTTATTCATAACTTATTACACAGCAAAGCCAGTAAGCTGATCAATATTATCGAATTGCAGAGTGCCGGATTGATTGCACAGCAAGCGGAAGCTGAGCAGCCATTACCGGCTGCGGCTAAACATCCGTTAGCAATGAAAAATAAAGTAAGTAAATTGGAAGAACATGAACGGGTTAGTTGAGCAGCTGCATCTAGTTCGTCATTTTCTGGATAGCGGCGGGCCGGTACTGTGGGGGATTGCTGTTTTGTTAATGCTGCTTTGGGCATTGATCGTTGAACGCGCTTATTACCTCTTAGTGTTATTTCCTAACTATCGGAAAAGCTTGCTGGCAAGCTGGATGAATCGGGCGGATAAGCAGTCGTGGTTTGCGTTACAAATTCACCAGGCGCTGCTGGCACAAGCGGAGATGAAATTAAAACAGAATATGCCTTTTCTAAATACATTAATAAAAATGTTTCCGTTACTCGGTTTATTGGGAACGGTCAGTGGCATGATTCAAGTTTTTGATGTGGTTGCCGTGTACGGTACGGGCAATCCAAGATTATTGGCGTCGGGCATTTCCCTGGCGACTATTCCTACTATGGCCGGACTCGTTTGTGCCTTATCCGGCTTATTTATTTATTCACGCCTGGAAAGTAGGGGTAAACACTTACTTTCAGATTTGGCATTGCAACTGGTCAGCCATAACCACGGTAAAGAGATTATACGATGAGAAGAAGACGTATTAAAGCAGCAGATGACAGCCAAATTGATATGACGCCTATGCTAGATGTGGTCTTTATCATGTTGATTTTCTTCATTGTCAGCACCTCTTTTGTGCGCGAATCCGGGGTTGAAGTGAATCGTCCTAATGCAGCGACAGCCACGGCGCAGAGTAAATCCGGAATTTTTGTTGCCATTAAAGATAATGGCGAAATTTATATCGACAGAAAACAGGTCGATGTACAGCGAGTTCGCGCTAGTTTAGAACGCTTACTTGCCGAACAAGGTGAAGTAGGGCTAGTCATTCAAGCAGATCAAGATACACGTCACGGGGTTGTCGTGAAAGTCATGGATGCTGCTCGAGATGCGGGTATCAGGCAGATATCAGTGGCTGCTGAGCAGCAAGACTAATGCGCTTCCTACTTGCCTGTTTAGGCGCACCGCTTATGACCTTTGCGCTATTAATGTTTATGGCGGGGTTGATTAATAAAGAGTCCAGTCACTATAAAAGTCAGGAAGAGACGCCTTATTTTGATTTGCTGATGAGCCATCAAGATGAATCTTTTGAACGTAAAAATCGTCGTCAACCTGAGCCTCCTGAGCCCAAACCGCAAGCAACTGCACTACCAAGCGACGTGTTTAATGCCGCTATGCCCGATCCGCAGTTAAGTAGCACAGTGGATTTACCGAGTTTAGATTTAGCGCCTAATATCACAGCGATGGCGATTGCCATGCCCGGCATTGAGAGGATGCAGGCCGCAGCCGGCACGCAAGCAGGAGATGTGCTGGCCATGCCCCTGTATCGTGTTGAACCACGTTATCCAAGCAAGGCACTACGTTTAGGTAAGCAGGGTTATGTGCTGTTATCTTTTGATATTACGGAAACGGGGCGGGTGAGTAATATCCAGGTATTGGATGCCAAACCTAAACATCTATTTGAACAAGAAGCAAGACGTGCCCTGAAAAGGTGGAAATATAAACCTATGCTGGTTGATGGCAAAGCCGTGATGCAAACAGGGCAAAAAATCCGTCTTGATTTTAAGATGGACGCTTAACCATGAAAACGGCTATGAAACCAGGCATGCAACTGCCGTGTTTAATGCTACTAACCTTGATATTAATCACGAATTTATTTAGCAGTGCTGTTGGGGCTGTGCAGCCACCTCGCTTAAGTGCCGCCGTGGGTAAACAAGTGACCATTGCTTTTACGCTTTATGAGCAGGGAAAGTTACCTCAGGCATTGCAGCAACTCAATGAAATCAACAGCAGATCCTCTTTTGATAAAGCTTATGTGCAGCGTTTCAAAGGCAACCTTTATTGGGAGTTAGGTGATGAAGAGAAGGCGGTAGCAGCACTGGAAATCGCGCTATCGGAACAAGCACTGGGACAAATAGAGCAAAGGCAAAGTCAGCGTATGCTGGCCGATCTTTACCTGAAGCAAAAACAAACGGCGCAGGCGATTGCGCTATATAATGAATTAATTACCTATGCTGAAAGTGAATCTCTCTATCAGCATTTAGCGATGGCTTACTATCAAGAAAAGTCATGGCCTGCGTTAATCGTGGCCACTAATAAAGCAATTGCCTTAGCGACAGAGTTTAATAAAAGTGTGCACTTATTACAGCTCAGTGCCTTTTATGAGCTGGAAAATTATAAAGAGGCTCATAAAATTCTAATTAAACTGACTGAGCTTTATCCTGAAGATAAACGCTGGTGGATGCAGCTTGCCTCTACCTATCGCCTGTTGCAGGAAGACAA
>JBFGZH010000164.1:0-6210 GCA_041586895.1 Psychromonas sp.
ACAGTGTCTATGCAGCTTAAAAAACTCTCGGAAAGCATTGCTGCACCGCTTTATGATCAAGTAGGGAAAAAGTTAATATTTACCCAAGCCGGGATCATGATGGCAAATGCCGCCAGAGATACATTAGAGCGAATGCATGTGCTGGAGGGGGAGTTGTCGGCACTACGCGGGCTGAAAACGGGCACCTTAAAAATTGCGGTTGTCACGACCTCAAAATATTTTATTCCTCACCTGTTAGGGCCTTTTTGCCAGCGCTATCCTGATATCGATATCGAATTCAATGTTGGTAACCGGCAAACAATTATTAACCGTTTACGGGCCGGCCACGATGATTTTTACGTGTTTAGTCATCTGCCGGATAATATTCCGATCGATGCGATTGAGTTTGTCGACAACCCTTTAGTTATGGTCGCAGCAGAGAATCACCCATTAAGCAAAAGAAACAATATTGATTTAAGCGAATTAACTGAAGAGCCTTTTTTGATGCGCGAATCTGGCTCTGGTACCCGTTTTGCTATCGAGCGGTTTTTAGCATCCAGCAATGTAAAAATGAACATTAAAATGACCATCGAAAGTAATGAAGCGATTCGCCACTGCGTGATGGCCGGTCTTGGAATTTCTATACTTTCTGAGCATACACTGGCATTTAATGAAAGTGAGGGGCTGGCTATTTTAGATGTTAAACAGTTGCCTATATTGTCAAAATGGTTTCTTGTAAAAGTCCCGTCAAAAACATTATCGCCGATTGCAAAAATGTTTTTAAATTACCTGGAAATTGAAGGGCAGGATATTTTAAATAGTTATTTATCAGCGTCTCGATAGGTAAATTTAAAAAAATTATAACAGCCCGCAATGCCTTGTGCCGTCTCTTATAGAGAGAGATCACAGAGCCTGTTAAGCGGCCCAAATTTGCGATAAAACGGCAATGGACTACAAATTTTCTCAATTTCTGTATAATAGACAGCGTTTTAAGTGGCAATAAAGACGTCACAGGCAAAGCGCTTGCAGCAAAAAGTGAGCAGGTTGTGGAATAGATAGAGCATAAAATAATGCACTTAAATACTGTTTTTTTATGCGTAAAATCAAGCACAAAAAATAGCAAATATAGCTGTGCTATACTTCCCAGAAAGAGAACAGGAATCACTTTCATTATTGTCTAAAGAGTCTCTAAGTTCATAGAGATCTTACAGGAAGTTCTATAACGGCTTTCCTGGTAAGCCTGATATTTTAACAGGCTTATATCTACGGCTTTTGATGCGCAAGCGTTGCAAGCTAAAAATCGTTATAAAACAAAAAGTAGGCAGCTGCTCGCTGGTTATTTGGCGATGACAGCAGCCACAAAAAGAAAGAGGAAATATGAAAAATCATCAATGGAATCGAGTTGTATTAAAAGTCGGCAGTGCCTTAATTGCACCAGAGAGAAAAGGCTGCAGTTCACGCTATCTCCTGCATATTGCTAAATTTATCCTGCAATGCCGGGATATGGGGATACAGGTTATTCTCGTTTCTTCAGGATCGGTTGCAGCCGGCGGACACTTTTTTAAAAATACAGAGAATCCATCCGTGGCCATCAAAAAAGCGATGGCCGCAGCAGGACAGAATGAAATGATGGCAGCCTGGGCGCGTTTCTTTGATTTCCCATCAGCGCAGATTTTATTAACACATGCGGACCTGGATGATCGAGACAGGTATGAAAGTATTCGTGAAACTGTCTTTGCGTTACTTGATAATGGTATTTTGCCTATTATTAATGAAAACGATACCGTTACCACAGATGACCTGAAAGTAGGTGATAACGATAACCTCTCTGCTATGGTAGCGACAGCGGCAGACGCTGATGCCCTTATTATTTGTTCCGATGTTGATGGTTTGTATGATAAAAACCCGCATACCAATGACGATGCCAAAATGATCAAAGAAGTCACTCACATTGATCAGGCTATTTATGATGTGGCGGGCGGTGCCCACAGCAGTGTCGGAACCGGGGGCATGAAAACCAAGATAGAGGCAGCCGAAAAAGCCACCTCACACGGTATTAGTACTTACATCGTTAATGGTTTTAAAGAAAGTTCATTTGAGCAGTTGATCAGCGGTAAGAATCCCGGCACTATTTTCACCCCTTATGAGATGCCGATGGCCGAGCATCTGCATTGGATGACGCACACTGCAAAAGCACAGGGAGAATTGGTCATTGATTCTGACTTTAATTATCCACTGGATGAGCATAGTGATGAGTTAACCAGCGATGCTATCGTCGAGGTTCACGGGGACTTTTCTGCGGGAGATACCATTTACGTGCGCAGTGATGATGGTAAACATTTGGCTAAGGCCGAAGCCAATTACAGCAGTTGTCTGCTTGATTTTATCACTACCCATGAAAGTGATGATGAAAATAGTGACTTCCAGCATGAGACCGGTCCTATTATTTCAGATAAAAATATTGCTATTCTGGATCAAGTGGATGAAAGCGAGACAGAAGATGCGCAAGAGCAAAAAGACGATCAAGACAGTAAAGGCAGCGAAGATAAAAAATAAGCTCTTCTAGGCTCTATTGTCATCACTAATGATCCGGAAGATGCTCTGCTCTTTGCCGCAAAATACCCGACTGTGGGTACTTTTGCGGCGCTTAGCCATCTTCCGGGGGGCTTATCCCGCATCTCCCACACTATAACTAAAATAACTAAGCACAGCATTCTTATATCAGATTCCTAAAGGGGTTCTTTTTTACTCGCTTCAAGGTGTACACTATGCAGGTGACAAATATCCGGCATTCTTCTGATCTTTCAAGTAATACACGGGTATTTGTTAAAATAGCTTGGCTAAGCGCTGTGCAAACAGTGATACGGCGCAACAAATTGGCGTGATAAAATGGCAAATAGATTAATAAAAAAAGTAATCTCAGGCGCAGTTTTAAATATCACAAACCTTGTGGTGCAGGCCGTATTAGGCCTTTTTGTATTTAAAGAAATCTTTACCTTCTTCGGGGAACAGGATTTTGGCCGATGGACTGTCATATACGCACTGTTAGCGCACATATCCTTATTTGAATTTGGTCTGGGGATGGTGATCACGCGGCAAATATCACTTGCTGAGTATTGCGCCGAGAAGCGCAAGCGGAAATTAAGCACCGCATTTTATATGCTATTGTCCGTCGCTATGATTTTTTTACTCCTCTTTGTACTTTGTGCTGTGCTTTATCATTTGACGGATAATAATCAATATTTCAGCGACGGCACTTCCATTCTGCTGGTGGCCAGTTTATTGGCGCTTAACTTCTTTTTGGGGTTTATCTCCGGTGGTATTCAAGCCTTTCTTATTGGTGAGTTCAAGGTTAAAACGGTCAATATTATCCGCTTTATCGTCAACCTGTACCGGGCGCTTGGTGTGATTGGCGGCTTGCATCTGGGATTCGGCATAATAGGGGTAGCTAGCGTGTTTTTTAGTTCGTCATTAATTGAACTTCTCTGCCGTTATTATTTTGCCGTTAAAATTAAATTCAAAACAGAGATCTCTTTTGCCCAAGTCGACCTGGGCGCCTTTAAATACATTAAAGAGAGGGGCATGCGCTTTGTTTTTCTGAGTATCAATGATTATGTACGCCATAATGCCGGGATCTTACTGACAAGCCTGCTAATGTCTGCCGTGGTTGTCGTTCCTTTGCGCATATCCGGGCGTTTGATGGAGATATTTTCACAGGTATTGGGCTCGGTCAATTTGCTGCTAACGCCATATTTCAGTAAATTTATCACTTCAGACAATAATAACTTTAACAGGAAATTTGAGATCAGCCTGGTTATTTCCTCACTGATCTCTCTGACCATTTATTTCAATATCCTGGCACATGGCGAATGGTTTTTGAATATCTGGTTAGGCAGCTACCCCGAAGTTACGTTAGATGCATTATTTATACTCGCAATTGGCTTTGCCGTCGCTAATATGCAAAGTCCGGTGAACTCTGTGTTATTGGCCAAAGATCACTATAAAACACTCTCATATTTATCGCTAGCAGAGTGTGTTTTAACACTGGCAATGATGCTGGTGTTCATTTCACAGTTTGGGGTAATAGGGGCGGCATACGCGCTGAGTATCTCTCTGCTATTAATTCGCGGAATATTGCAACCTATTCTAGTGTGCCGAGTGCTGTCTATTTCAATCTACCGCTATATTGCTCCGAGCCTCGCTGTTGCCTTGCTGTTATTGGTTTTTTTTAAGGGAATTCAATGGGGGGCAGAAGTCATCGAAAAGAGTTATTCTCTTGGCTATGTGTTCAGCTATTTAGCTTTGGAAATGCTTATCTTCGCAATACTTTCCAGCCTGTTATATATCAAATTGATCCGCCTGAAAGCCGTGTAATGGTCGCTTATTACACTCAGTGATTATTGAGGCTGTAAAGTAATCGTTATTAAACATCGCCTTGCCAGAGCAAAAAATAGCCTCCAGCAGGAACGGCGACGAAAGATAAACAGGCCCTAAATATCGAACAGCGGAGACTAATTATGGAAAGTGAACAAAGACTAGGTTTAGAGGATGAACAGCTCGTTAAGTGTTTTTCGTATATCAATGGCAGCTGGCATCGCAGTGAATCGCAACTGCCAGTGACGAATCCTGCCAATGGTAAAGTCATCGCCCAGGTGAGCAACGCCGGCATTATTGAAACCGAACTTGCCGTAAAGGCGGCAAAGCAGGCTTTAAAAAGCTGGTCATCAAAAACGGCAAACGAACGTGCCGCTTTACTGAGAAACTGGTTTAATCTGATGATCCAGCATCAGGATGATTTGGCTCGTATTTTAACCCTGGAGCAGGGTAAGCCGCTTGCAGAAGCGCAAGGGGAGATAGCTAACGGTGCCTCTTTTATTGAATGGTTTGCCGAAGAGGGTAAGCGGGTTTATGGCGATACCATTCCCGGTCCATCAGGCGATAAGCGCATCATCGTTATTAAACAACCCGTGGGTGTCGTGGCTGCAATTACGCCCTGGAACTTTCCTAGTGCCATGATCGCTCGCAAAGCAGCCGCCGCATTAGCAGCAGGCTGTACTTTTGTTGTCCGCCCCGCGATACAAACCCCTCTTTCCGCATTAGCAATGGCAGAGCTTGCTGAGCGTGCTGGTATTCCTGGCGGAGTCTTTAACGTTGTCGTTGGTGAAGATGCCCGCAGCATGGGCAAAGTACTCACGCAGCATCCGGATATTGCCAAGTTTACTTTCACCGGCTCAACGGCTGTGGGTAAAATTTTACTCAGTCAATGTGCAACGACAGTGAAGAAAGTATCCATGGAACTAGGCGGTAATGCCCCTTTTATCGTCTTTGATGATGCGGATATTGATGCGGCTGTTCAGGGAGCTTTGGCTTCAAAGTATCGCAATGCCGGGCAAACCTGCGTCTGCAGTAATCGTATTTTTGTACAGAAAGGGATTGTTGAGCGCTTTACCGAGCAATTTACTGCGGCTGTTGCCAGGCTGGCAATAGGGGATGGTTTGGCCGCGGGGACAGACATTGGTCCTATGATCAGCCGTGATGCGCTTAGCGGTGTTGATGCCCTGGTTAAAGATGCCATCGCTGCTGGTGCAACGCTTGCTCTGGGTGGTGAACCTCATGTTGCAGGTGCTGCTTTCTATCAGCCTACGGTGCTAACCAATGTCAGCAATGAGATGTCTGTGGCGCAGCATGAAATATTTGGGCCTGTCTCGCCAATTATTGCTTTTGATAACGAAGAAGAAGTAATTGCTATGGCAAACGATACCGAATATGGTCTGGCGGCTTATTTTTACGCGCGTGATATTGGCCGGATTTGGCGTGTAGCTGAAGCCTTAGAGTACGGCATGGTGGGCATTAATGAAGGCCTTATTGCCAATGCAGCGGCACCCTTTGGTGGCATTAAACAATCCGGCAGTGGTCGTGAAGGCTCAAAATATGGCTTAGATGATTACCTGGAAATCAAATATCTCTGCATGGGGGGGCTGGGTAGCTAATAACTGCGCACAGGGGTAGAGCTGTATATAGCGTTCCTGTGCGATAACAAACTCTTTGCTTTTCAAGTTACAGGCCGTTTATCAGGAATACCTTATGGAATACCATTATTCGTGGCTAGTGATGGATGATGATAGATATAGGTGGACGTTCACTTGTTGATTTCACTATATTACAGGCACAAAAAAAGACGTCCTGAGACGTCTTTAATCGTATAGGTGGTGGAGATGGGGGGAGTTGAAC
>JBFGZH010000165.1:0-6129 GCA_041586895.1 Psychromonas sp.
GGTACCTGAAATGGTATAAGTGACAATGGTATCGACATCAACGACGGTATCGGAAAAAATATTGAGGTTAGCACTTGGCGCACCTGCTTCGTTGAGAGCAAGTACCGAATCAGAGGTATCGTTATTATTCCAATTAACCTTTATGCTTGGTTCACTACTAAGAGTAGTGCCAGCTGATTTATTAATCTCGACCACCATTTTAGGAGTACAAGAAATAAGTCCATAAAATATAATGATTAAACATATATAATTCATCAATAACCTATCGGGAGATTCTGCTTTTCCTATTATGACTTTTATTGATATTTCTTCCAAAGGCGACATATCTTCAAGTAGATAGGATTGCTATAAATAAAAAAAGTGCCAGAATTAAAGGTCATACAATGCTTCTTATTGAATAAGAATTAGTGCAAATATAAAGCAAAATTAGTCGAAAAAATAAAAATGTCCTCTTTTATGAATAGAGGAAAAATAGAATAGTAATTGATACCACAGCAGAAGTGACAAGATGTTACCATATTTGCTGGTGTACAGAGTTGTATATTTTCTTGCCGCTTAAAACAGTGTCCGTTTTTTTATACAGTAAAGTCATCTTTGTGTGACCTTTTTTTTGCAAGTGGGCCTCAAGTAATACGGCGGCAAAGTTGCGACTAAGTACATTCTAAATGTGTGCCAACTTATTATGGTAGCAGTTAATATTTTTTAATTTTTTTTTAAAAAAAATTATTATTTAAATTTAATAAGTTACAATTACAATGGTTTAAAATTCTAATTACAACTTTTAATAATTCAATTCTTCTCTGATACTTAAGAGACGGCCAAATAAAATTTTTCTTAGAATGGAGTTTGTATGAATTTATTGCAAGTCTTTTTAGTCAGCATTCCTCTAATATTTTTTTCATCCTGCCAACCTGAAAAAAAGGGGAAAGATCTTTACCTTTATAGCTCTGCTGCAACTACAAGTAGTTCGACTAATGGAAATCAATGGATTCTAGAAAACTTTTCTACGTTTCCAAGCAGAACAGGTACATTTCAACAAAGAACGACGATTGAGGCACCTATGCTAATCAAAGACGCATCCGCCTGCTGTGGGAAATATGCGTTTGATGTCGTAGACAGGGATATCTCTAAGGATAAGATGGTCGCCTTTGTGAATGTTAATATTTCAGATTTACAGAGTCACGATGCATATGGTGGCGGCATAAGGATGGCCGACGGAATAGACTTATTTATTTCTAACTTGACCATTGATCCACAATGGCCGAAATGGATTGGTTATAAAGAAACAAATTATGATGGTATTGACTTTGATGGGGATGGTGACCTTTTTGGAGAAGATATAACTATAACAAACTGGAATGCTGATGGCGGTATCGACATGAAAGCAACAAACTCTCAGCTTGTACGCCTCAATATTTCCGGGCAAGGACATAGAGCACTTAGGTTATGGAGTGGTGGAACACATTACCTAGTTGATTCTTCGATTAATAATAATGGTAACGCAGGAGAGGGAAGCCTTCTTTGGTTTAGAGATTGTAGTTCAGGTGTAAGAGTATATATTTACAATTCTACTTTTAATGGCAATAACAAAGTTCCGAGCGACAAGATTAAATGTGACAGTGGTAGCAATCCTACAATTATTTATCTTGAAGATGATCCTCGTTTAACAGGGGAAATGCATCCTATGTTTCTTGCAACTGGCACCGTTACTGAACCAACGAGTCCTGGGCCTTCCCCTACTGAACCAACGAGTCCAGAGCCTTCCCCTACTGAACCAACGAGTCCAGAGCCTTCCCCTACTGAACCTACCCAGGAGTTAAAAGATGTTCGCTTAGAAGTTTTAAACCCTAAAGATGGACAATCCTTTGGTCAGCTAAAAGATGGCGCAAATTATGATATCGCGGGTCAAACAATGACCATCGAAGCGTTTTTAACCGGTGATCAAAAATCAATTAAATTTGAAATATCAGGGGACTTATCTCACAGTGAAAATGAAAACAGATCACCTTATCGTTTATTTTCTGATGTTCACGGAGGTACACTTGCTGAAGGTACATATAAAATAAAAGTTTCAAGTTATACATCAAATGTCGGAAAAGGTGTCGAGCAATCTCAAACATTTTTAATAACAGTTGGAAAAGCTACTAGTGTACTTCCGACTTCACTAAAGGACGTAAAGTTAGAGTTGTTAAACCCCTTAACTGGTGAAAGCTATGGATTGCTACAGGATGGTGTGACTTATCAGATCGCAGATAAGGTAATGACTATTGACGCTCAACTGAGTGGCGATATTCAATCAGTTAAATTTGAAATCTCTGGGGATATGACATATTCACAGGTCGAAAACAATGCTCCTTACCGATTATTTAATAATACAGAGGGAGGAAAAATGGCAGAAGGAAAATATACCATTAAAGTAACTAGTTTTAGAGAAAAGAACGAGTCAAATATGGCCCAATCAGTTAGCTATAATATAGTTATTTCATCTGCCAGTAATCCATTACCTCCACCAGCGCCTGAAGTTATTCAAAGAGTAATGTATATAGACTCCAAAACGGGGGCGATAATTCAACATTTAGAAAATGGACAACCATTTATCTCTCAAGGAGTAATGGATATTGAAATCCAAACAGACCAAAAATCTTATCAGTATAATTGTTCTCTTAAATAAAAATAAAGGCCTCGAGTTGATCGAGGCCTTTATTTTATTCAAAGGTTAAAATAGTCTTTTGTAAAGGTTTGCACCTAAAAGGAAAGTCCACGCGAACCGCTTAATATGATCTTAATTTATTGTCAATTATTGTATGATCATTTCCTTATGGAAAGCGAGCTTAACATCGACCCAATCATTTTGATATGGCCCTTCCAAAGAAGAGTTTGGATGAACAAGCTTCAAAAGGTAAAGTGAAGAATAAAATAAATGGCACTCGTTTTTATGAATGGACAAAAGTATAACCGTAAAAGATAGAGTGGCAGAATTAATCAAACATAAGCATATTCGCTGAGTCCTAATCTAAGAGTGCTGATTATTTATGTGTTTATGGTGGATTTCTCAAAAAGCACCGGGAACATTTACTTGTTAATATGTTAGAATATCGAAAGTTACTATGAAGCAACTTCCTCTTCGTCTATTTGATGTGTTGATTCCGTCACCAAACTTTGTGTCGGTGTCTCGCTAGGAGCAAGCCCAACTCCCATTTGCTTTAGTTTATCAATATCAATTTGAGATGCTGGGGTATATCCTTTTTCCATTAAAAAAGTAGCATATATCTTATTTATGGCAAACATATAGTAATATCCAGCAAACCCGAACGTGAAGAATATTATTGCGAAGGTACCCCACATTCCCCTGAATAATGGAACAAGTCCATTAAAGAAAAATGTAGTCCAAGAAAACCCCTCCGGGCATTCTTTAATAAGTCCTGATGTTGGGTGTTTAAAATTTATAGACATGAAGTACTCCCTTTATTTGTTGTTATAGCTCTTCAGTCTCGAAAGAATACCAAAAACCTAAGTGTTTTTTATTTACAAGATTCTATCGGTTGTAGTGCATATTTACTTGAAATATTTATTGTTTATATTAATTAACTTTAAACTCAACTAGACCCGATAGATTCGACTTTGGTTAATAAGGCCATCTATAGGTAAATAAAAGTAAAGTTTAAGTGTGGAAAATAATGTTTAAAAAATTTTAACTTTCGGGATTAAGCATTCTGGGGCCGTTATAACAAGGAAAAGTAGAAGAACTAGGAATATTTATTTAATACTGTGAAAATGATTAGCTTTACTTAAATAAGTTAAAAGGAATAAAAGTAAATGAGATCCCCTCAAAATTATTCCTACAACAAGCAAAAGATAACCGTTACAGCTTACTTATTTCTCTTGCCCTTGCCCTTCTTGCCACCACCATCGCCCGCGCCGGCAAGACTAATAATTACGGTGGCCGTTGCTGTTTTATCTCCGTCACTGATAGTATAGCTGAAACTATCGTTGCCCTTAAAGCTTTTTACCGGTGTATAAAGCAGTAACCCATCACTACTGATCTCCACACTGCCTTTAGTCCCTTGGCTTACTGCGATGATGCTTAGGCTGTCGCCATCCATATCACTGTCATTGGCCAATACATCAATCAGCAGCGCCTCTTTGGCCGGTAGGGTGACACTGTCATTGATCGCCACAGGGGCACTGTTGAGCGGCGCTTGTGGTGTCTCAATTACATAGCTCCCCATTGCACTGCTAAACAAGCTGCTATCTACGGTATTTTTTGCATACAAAGTGAGGCCGTATGTACCATCAGAAGCAGTCGTTGCTGAGGTCACACTGATATTCACAGTTGCGCTTTCGCCCGGTGCTAAATTTATACTGGAGCTGCTGGCGCTCCAACTGGCCGGAATATCTGCATTTACAGCAAAGTTTGCTGCTGCACACTCACTGCTATCTAAATTAGTTACGGTAGCGCTGTAATTGACTGTTGTTCCCGCGGTCACAGTACCACTTGGTACAGATAATGAAACCAGCGGATTCGCTTTTAGACATACAGGTGGCGGAGTAGTTACGATGTAACTGCCTAAGGCGCTGCTACTATAGTTAGCATCTGACCGGTTTTGCGCATTGATGGAAAAATTGTATATGCCATCATCGGCATTAGTTGCCGAAGTCACATTGAGGTTAACCGACGCCGTACCGCCAGGTTCCAAAGTAACACTAACGCCGTCGGCACTCCAGCCGGCAGAAACACTTGACACTATATCAATAACAGCGGCATCACAGCCACTGCTGTCTTGACTGGTCACTGTTGCCGTGTAATTGACCGTGGTGCCCGCTGCGACTTCCCCACTTTGATTGGCGGTCAGTGATAGCAGCGGGTTGGCCAACGTACAAACTGCAATAGGTGTTTCCAGCACATAACTGGCCACAGCGCTGTTCTGGTAACTGCTGTTTTCTGCACTGATTATAATCTCATAAGCACCATCGGAAGCAGTCTCGGCCGAGGTGATATTCAACGTCACCGTATCACTAGCACCTGGTGGCAGATTCACGGTTGAAGCTGTTGCCTCCCAACCGGCCGGCACATTCGCCGATACGCTATAATCTGATGCCGAACAAGCATTGCTGTCATTGTTGGTTACTGTTACTCTGTAGCTTGCTGTGCTACCTGCCTCCCTGGTACTTTCATTTGCTGTCAAAGAAATCACAGGGTTTGCCTTGATACAGCTCGCTTCCGCAAAACTGATATGGACGCTGGCCCCAGATGAATCGGCCCATTCTGTGGTAATAGTCACCCCGGCATCAGGATCACTGTAGCTGCTACCGGCCACCAGTGCTGCATCATCTAAATCATAAAAGCTGCTATTTGGTGTCATATCCATCAACTGACTACTGTTAATATCGGAACCACGATTAAGGTGGAATAGTACGCCATTGGTTATACTCTTACCGGCCAGAAAACTGTCAAAACCCTGCGCCTGGCGATATTCGAGGTGATACCAAAGCGGTAACCCAGTAGTAGGATCTGTGCCACGGCGCACCTTCAGTGCCTTCACCGCACCGGCCGGAGCGAATTCATAGGGTTCCAGCAGGTAACTGCCATCTGCTGCGGCCGTAACGATTTCACCTGTAGCAGTACTTAACCAACCAAGACGCTCTTTATTAAATGCATTAAAATGGCCGGTAGACTTACCCATAATATCCAAGTTGTCACCATACTCTAAAGAGACACAGCTTTCACTGATATTACCATCGTTACAACTGATATATTTAGCATGATAAAGCCCAAAGTTATGGCCTATTTCGTGCCCAATAGTGAGTAGATTTAGCTCCCCGTTAATCCAGGATCTTGATGGCCTTCCGCCAACTGTACCCTGACCTCTCCAGCCACAATCACCATTTTTGGGAAACAAGTAAAGCAAGCGATTGTAACTGCCAACATCAATACCACTGTCTTTAGCCGCTTGTTGCGCATAACCATCCATAGTACCGAAGTCACAAGTGCCATTAATTTGCAAGGTCAAATAACCTTCTACATCACCGCTAAGCCAAGTCTGACCGTTAGAGTTCTCTTTATAGAAGTCATTAACCGTACCGAATACCATCTCTCTGGTTTCCTCAACTGTCCACGGCCGTACAGGA
>JBFGZH010000166.1:0-6105 GCA_041586895.1 Psychromonas sp.
ATGTTGCGGTAAAGGCTGTTTTTGAGCGCGTGGTAACTCATCAGCAGAGAGCGTACCGTTACCGTCTTTATCCAGCAGTTCAAAGTCAGCCGCTAAACGTCCGCGCACTTCCTCTTTACTCAGTTGACC
The DNA here is from genome assembly GCA_041586895.1 of Psychromonas sp. Taxonomy (GTDB): domain Bacteria; phylum Pseudomonadota; class Gammaproteobacteria; order Enterobacterales; family Psychromonadaceae; genus Psychromonas. The sequence goes on from JBFGZH010000166.1 coordinate 130, forward strand.
GTCGCTGTTGTTATCCATCTCGGCAAAGGTGGCGCGTTTATGGCCTTTACCAGCACGTCCTTTTTTCAGTGCCGACCATTCATCTGCCGAAAGCGTGCCGTTGCCGTCTGTATCCAGCTGCTCAAAGTGAGCCGCTAAGCGCCCGCGCACTTCCTCTTTGGCCAGTTTGCCATCGCTGTTTTTATCCATCTCGGCAAAGGTTGCGCGTTTATGGCCTTTACCAGCCCATCCTTTTTTCAGTGCCGACCATTCATCTGCCGAAAGCGTGCCGCTATTGTCCGTGTCCAGCTGCTCAAAGTTGGCTGCTAAGCGTCTGCCCACTTCCTCTTTGGCTAATTGACCGTCGCTGTTTTTATCCATCTCAGCAAAAGTCATTGTTTTAAAATTTCCCGCATCAGCATAAGTAAAGCTAGCTGAGCCCATGAGTAATGCCGCTGTGATCAATATTGTTTTTTTCATAATAACCTCTCTTTGTGTCTCTTGGTTTTAGTAACAAGCTCGTTGCTTGGATAACTAAACTATAAAAGCAAAATAAGCAGGAATTATGGAGAAAATAAGGAGATTTAAATTTCTAATTTATAACCTACACCATATATTGATTTGATGTATTCACTGTCAGCGGATACCGCCTGCAGTTTACGGCGCAGATTTTTAATATGGCTATCAATAGTACGGTCTGTCACTACGCGGCTATCTTCATAGATATGCCTCATTAACTGCTCGCGACTGAAAACTTGTTCCGGGTGTTTGTTAAAAAAGGAAAGCAAACGAAACTCCGCCGGGGTTAAGGCCAGCTGCTCGCCATTCAGGCTAGCGGTCATTTTTTTATCGTCAATAACCAGGGCTTTATTCCCCTTGCGCTGACTATTTTCATCACTAAAGCGGCGTAATATATTTTTCACCCGCACCACCACTTCTCTTGGACTGTAAGGCTTGCAGATATAATCATCCGCGCCCAGCTCAAGTCCTATTAAGCGATCTATCTCATCGACTCTGGCGGTGGCCATAACCACAGGCACTTCACTGAAAGTGCGCAGCTCGCGATAGATATCCAGGCCGTCACGCCCCGGCAGCATTAAATCCAGGATCAACAGATCCGGCTGATGTAACTTCACCCAGTTGATGACCTCTAAGCCATTATCAATAATATGGGCTTGAAAGCCGGATTGCGATAAATATTCGCATAACACGGTCGCCAGCGATGTTTCATCTTCGACAATAAGAATGGTTTTCTGTTGATAACTCATCGGTTACTTATCCTTAATCCTTGGTAACGAAATTCTAATTTTCAGCCCCCCTAAGGGGGAATGCTCTGCCACTATCTCGCCGCCATGGGCATTAACAATATTCTCACAGATAGATAAGCCCAGTCCGGAACCGCCATTGGCTCTGCTGCGCGATTTATCAACGCGATATAAGCGCTCAAAGAGCCTGTGCAGCGACTCCTCCGGTACTCCCGGAGCACTATCTTCAATCAGCAAGTCGATATTTTTGTTGTTATGCAGCAAAGAGACCTGCATAACACCATCGGGATCGGTATAACGGTAACTGTTCTCAAAAATATTGGAAATCAACTGAGTTAATGACTTGGCATCGCCCTTTAGAATAACCGCTGCACTGCCGTCATAAAGGCGTTCCAGGCGAATATTTTTTTCCGCTAAACGCGCTTCGTTCTGATTAGCGACCGTCTCTAACAGTTGCGTCAAATCGATATTTTCTGAGCGCTCAATATTCACCCCCGAGTCCGACAGCGATAATTGATAAAGATCCTCAACCAGGTGGCGAAGCGTCATCACCTGATTATGTAACGAGCTGATATATTTAGGCTCAGGCTGACGTATACCATCTTCAATTGCCTCTATCTCACTCAGCAACACGGCAATGGGAGTGCGCAATTCATGCGAAATATCCGCCAGCCATTGCTCGCGCGACTCCTTTTGCTGCTTCAATGTCCTGGTTAAGCTGTTAAAGGTCTGCGATAGCTCCGCCAGTTCATCATTGCCCCGTACCGGAATCTGCTGTTGATAATCGCCCTGTTGCAGCGCTTTGGCACTGGCGCGCAGATTTTGCAGCGGTTTTAAAAAATGACGCACCAGCAAGCCGGCAACAATAAATGAAAACAGCGCCACCCAGGCGGCAATCAGGTAAAAATTATTTAACTGCTGCTTAAAAAAGCTTTCAGCCAGTGCGCCGCTAATGGCTTGTTTTTGCCTGAAGGAGATCCAACCTATAGTCTTATCATTATCCGTTATCGGCACTTTAATAAAATTGGCATCGTTATAACTATGCCTATTGGCATAATTAAAGACGGGCTTACCCTGTGCATTGAGCAGGTGAACCCTCTGATGCAACGGCATCGATCGCCGTGATTGAAAGTGCTCGCTTCGCGGTCGTCTTCTTTGCGGCGCCTGCTCGCCAATATGAGAGAGCAGATTCTCCCATAACCACGGCTGCTCTTGCAGCATTTGCCAGCCATCCTGCGCTGAATAGTACTGACTGACCTGCAGGGCGACCACTTTCAGTTTTTCCACTTCACGCTGGTTAAGGTAATTCTGCAGGCCACTTTGAAAGCTATGGTTAATCAACAGGGCCATGCCCAGTACCATGACCATACTGGTCACTAATAAAGAGACAAACAACTTATGAAAAATGGTCAAACGCATGCGCACCGCCTCGAGTAATAAATTGAGCTAAAATAAACCCACTCAGATGATATTGCTTTATTTGCAAAAATGAATAACTTTCTTAGCGCAAAGATTTATGCAAACAGATAAAAATAAAGCTGCTGAAATAACAATAGATCTTCTTTTTACACTGTCATCTTAAGCTCGCCAATCCCCTTTGCACTATACTTTTAGAGTAATGAGCATTAAAGGAGAGTTACTCATGAGTATTGTTAACAAAGTGAGTGCATACCTGGATAAAAATCATATTCACTACCAGTTATTAGAGCATGCACCCAGTCATAACTCCATCAGCTCAGCGATGAACGCCAATATTCCCGTCGCCCAGCTTGTTAAAGGCGTGATGCTTGAAGATCATGATGGTAATAAGTTAATGGCCATTTTGCCGGCCACCCATAAGGTCAGTTTAATCAGCCTGAATGAAAAATTAAACCGGCAATTTCATCTGATGAAGGAAGCCGCTGTCTTTGAGTTGTTTGCGGATTGTGAGCATGGCGCCGTACCGCCCGTTGCTGAGGCATATCATATGGAGCTAGTCTATGATGTCTGTTTACTACAGCAGCCCTACTTATATCTGGAAGGCGGCGATCATAAATCGTTAATTAAGCTGACTCGGGATGAATTTGGGCAGTTGATGCATGGTGTGGAGCCACTGCATATCTCCCATCGCGTCTTTCATTAACAGCGGGCGGCTTAATCTGCAGCGGATTATCGAGATGATGAAAAAGCTCTTTCTCGGCATCAGTCTGCATGATAGGCAGCGTCAGGAGATTGTACAGCTGCAGGCTAAGTTGGGCGATGAGCTGCGCCTGGTGCCTGCGGCTAATCTGCATATGACCCTGGCTTTTTTCGGGATGGTCTCCGGCAAAACACAACGCCAACTGGAAAAACGCATTGCAGCGCTGCATAAACCATCCTTCAGCATTACCTTAAACCAAGTTGTATATTGGCAAAAAGCCAGAGTACTTTGCCTGAGCGGCGCAAGCCAGGATAAAGGCTTAGTGGAGATAGTCCAAGCCTGTCAGTTATTAGCCGCCGATCTCCATCTACACCGCAGTGAGCATACTTTTACTGCGCATATCACCCTGGCACGCAAAGCTCAGCACAGCCCAGACTTAGCACTTCCCTTGCAGCCGTTACTGATAAAACCCGAAGAGATACATCTGTTTGAGTCTAAAAGCTCTCCGCAGGGGGTTGAATATCAAATACTGCGCAGCTGGCCTGTGCACTAAGCCTTATCCCCCTTCTTGCTGATAACTAAAATCACTTCCCCGAGAGTAAATCCCCATTTTTTGATATAACTGCGGTTGATCACCACCTGCTTATCAATTTGATATAACCAGTCATCAAAAGTCACGCGATACACCTTGCCGTCAACCTTAAGATCGAGCTGGTAATCCCAGTGCAGGGCCATGCCGTTACTCGCGCCTAAGGCCACCCCCGCTATATCTTCGGCGCGGCCGGTATAGCTGCCATCGGCCTGCTTAGTGATTAACCAGGTGCGCGTGGTTTTTTCGCCGTCATCAAAGACGAACCACTCTTCAAGCTTACCCTGATCTCCTGTCCAGCTGCCGAGCATCTCAACGGTGAAACGGCGGGTCACCGTGCCGCTTCTATCAAGCACTATGCCCTGTGCCTGGAGCGGGCCATTAAAGTAGTCTTCAACCTTAAACAGCGGTTTGCTATCATCATAATCACTAAGGTTTTGTGAACTGCATGCAGTCAGCAGCAAGCAGCCAATCAATACCAATATTTTCATTTTCCTGCCCCTATTAACTGCCGGCGTAATCCAGGCTCACTGCTGTTTTTGGCTAACCAGATAGATAGAAAAGCAGCACTGAATGCCGGATCATCAATGCGCCCCAGCCATTTATCATTATGGTAAAAATCGCCGGCTCCGTTTTTCGAGACCAGAAAGGTAAGGCGATCGTTATCTTTAATATTCGGCCATAACCGGGAAAGGGTTTGCAGCCAGGGTGAATATAATTTTTCATCCACTGATAACTTTTGCCACTGTTGTCGTGTCGCTTTTAACAGCGCATCTTTACTGATATCACGTTGGTAACGTATGCTCAGCGCCTGCGGATACTGCCCGGGTTGATAGTTTCCATCTGCGCTAAATAATGCCGCCTGATAAATATCCATAAATAACCAGGACATACTTCCCTGCCCGACATGTTTGAGTGTCGGCGGCACCGCTGCAAAAGCTGTAAAAGAGAGTGTCATTAATAATAAGCTATAGATGCTTATCTGCGCGCTAATTGCTATTGCTTTGTTCATTACTGTTACTCCGAAAATATCGTCTGGCTATAACATATACGGGTAACAGGCAAAACCAGATCACAGCTAAAATAAATAAGGTCCTTGCCAGTGGCAGCGGGAAACTGACCGCGCCCATTTTATAGCCGAGATAATAACTGAGCGGCCCGAATAATCCGCCAAAAACAGCCTGCAGATAAAAAGGCAGGCGCTGTAGCCAGGACAGGCAGTGATTAAGTGCCAGGGAAAAATGGGTCCATAACATGAACAGCCACAGCGGTAACAGCGCACCGTCAGCAAAGAGCATCACGCCGGCGTAGGTTAACAGGGCATCACTCGTTCCCCCCACCAGGGTGACACTGGCCATAACCCAGAGATCATGGCGGCGGGTTGGCGTCAGATAAAAGTGACAGAGCAGGGAAAAAACTAAAAAATATACGCCCTGATCGGTAAAATAGACGGCAATCAACCAGATCAATTGAAACCAGATGAGATTGATCCAGAAAAACTGCCGGCTATTAAAAGCGCGCATCTCTATAACCTGCTTTCGCGGCGACTAAATGTACGGTACTGATATTACGCTCTAAAAAAGCGCCTTCACAATAACAGAAATAAAACTGCCATAGACGGATAAAATCATCACCGTAGCCAAGCCTTTTAATTTCTGCAGTGGCGGCATCGAAACGCTGATACCAATGCTGTAGAGTGCGCGCATAATCCTGGCCGATATCATGCAGGGAGGTGATCACCATATCTGTTTTATCGGTGATCTTATTGCTCATCACATTGATCGACGGCAAACACCCCCCGGGAAAGATATAACGCTGAATAAAATCCACGCCCTTGCGATATTGCCGGTAACGCTGATCGGAAATGGTAATGGCCTGAATCAGCATTCTGCCATCGGCCTTTAAGTGGCGGTTACAGACGCTGAAAAAGCTCGACAGATACTCATGGCCGACCGCTTCGATCATTTCAATAGAGACCAGCTTATCAAAGACGCCGTTTAACTCGCGGTAATCCTGTTTCAATA
>JBFGZH010000167.1:0-6096 GCA_041586895.1 Psychromonas sp.
GCTGTTTGTCAGCCATGACCGTGAGTTTGTCTCCTCACTGGCGACCCGTATTATTGAAATCAAAGAAAATGAAGTGGTTGATTTCCATGGTCCGTACAGCGAATACCTGAAAAGCCAGGGCATTGTTGAAGCTTAGTTTCAGGCTGTCCGTGCTCGATAAAAAATCGCTTTAAGCGCTTTTTTATCGCTATAAGCAAAGAAAAACCGCCTTGTTGGCGGTTTTTCTGTTTCTATCAGCGCAACACTGTTACTGCTGGAAATAGATCTCCTCATCACGGACATCAGCCACTATCTCTTTACCCGGCAACAGCCGCCCGGAGAGCATCTCCTGCGCTAACGGATTTTCCAGTGACTGCTGAATGGCTCGTTTTAAAGGCCGCGCCCCATAGACAGGGTCGAATCCGGCTGCAACCAGCAGCTCGATGGCCTGCTCACTAAAGCTCAGTTGGTAATCACGCGTCTGCAGACGTTTCTGCAGTGCATCTAACTGAATAGCCGCAATAGACTTAATATGCGTTTCGGCAAGCGGATGGAAGACCACAGTCTCATCGATGCGGTTTAAAAATTCAGGTTTAAAGTAGTTATGCAATACCTCCAGTAGTTTTGCTTTTACTTCATTGTAACTGACCTTAGGAAATGACTCCTGAATCAGATCCGAGCCGATATTGGAGGTCATAATGATCACCGCATTGCGGAAATCAACCGTACGCCCATGACCATCGGTTAAACGCCCGTCATCCAATACCTGCAGCAGAATATTAAAGACATCCGGATGGGCCTTTTCAATCTCATCCAAAAGAATCACCGAATAGGGTTTACGGCGTACCGCTTCGGTCAGATAACCGCCCTCTTCATAACCGACATAGCCGGGAGGTGCACCGACTAAGCGTGCCACTGAGTGTTTTTCCATAAACTCCGACATATCAATACGGACCATATTGTCTTCACTGTCAAACAAAAAGTTAGCCAGTGCTTTACAGGATTCTGTTTTACCGACCCCGGTAGGCCCTAAAAATAGAAATGAGCCGATCGGACGGTTCGGATCACTTAACCCGGCGCGACTACGGCGAATCGCATTGGCAATCGCATCAATGGCTTCATTCTGCCCAATCACGCGGCTGTGCAGATGCTCTTCCATTTTCAGCAGCTTATCGCGTTCCCCTTCGAGCATTTTCGCCACCGGAATGCCTGTCCAATGGGCGAGAATTTCCGCGACCTCATTCTCAGTGACCCGGTGTTTAAGCAGTGTCATCTCCTGCGTTTCTGCCTGTGCCGCCAGCTGCAGCTGTTTTTCCAGCTCCGGAATTTTACCGTACTGCAGCTCCGACATGCGCGCCAGATCTGTGGCGCGGCTGGCAACCTCCAGATCCAGGCGCGCCTGCTCAAGTGCCTCTTTAATCTCCTGAGTACCCGACAATGCTGCTTTTTCTGTCTGCCATACTTTAGCAAGCTCCTGATACTCTTTATCTTTTTCTGCTAAGGCGCTTTCAATATCCTGGAGACGCTTAATACTTGCGTCATCATTTTCACCCTGTAGTGCCTGCTGCTCTAATTTCAACTGAATGATCTTACGATCCAGTTTATCCAGCTCTTCCGGTTTCGAGTCCATCTGCAGGCGAATACTGGAGGCCGCTTCATCGATCAGATCGATCGCCTTATCGGGTAACTGACGGTCGGCAATATAACGGTGTGAAAGCGTCGCCGCGGCAACAATAGCCGGATCGGTGATTTCAACCTTATGGTGCAGCTCGTAACGCTCCTTCAGGCCGCGCAGAATAGCGATAGTATCTTCAACCGTCGGTTCATCGATCTGCACTTTCTGAAAACGCCGCTCTAACGCCGCATCCTTTTCAATATATTGACGGTATTCATCGAGAGTGGTTGCCCCGACACAGTGCAGCTCACCCCGCGCTAATGCCGGTTTAAGCATATTACCGGCATCCATCGCGCCTTCGCTTTTACCGGCGCCGACCATAGTATGCAGCTCATCGATAAACAGGATCACCTGCCCTTCCTCTTTGGCCAGCTCAGAGAGCACGGCTTTTAAACGCTCCTCAAACTCGCCGCGATATTTAGCACCGGCAATCAGGGCGCCCATATCCAGCGACAGCACGCGTTTATTTTTCAGCCCTTCCGGTACTTCGCCATTGATAATACGCTGCGCCAGTCCTTCGACAATCGCGGTTTTACCGACACCGGGCTCACCGATAATCACCGGATTGTTTTTCGTACGGCGCTGCAGCACCTGCACCATTCTCCGCACTTCATCATCACGGCCGATCACCGGATCCAGCTTGCCCTGCTCGGCGCGCTCCGTTAAATCTATGGTAAATTTAGCGAGCGCCTGCTCCTGTCCATCGGCATCCTGATCATCCACTTTTTGTCCGCCGCGGATTTTTTCAATCGATGCCGCCACCTTTTCTTTAGTTACTCCGAGATCTTTTAAGATCCTTCCTAAAGCGCCTTTATCTTCGCAGGCCGCAAGCAGAAAAAATTCCGAAGAGATGAATTTATCCTTTGATTTTTGCGCATATTTATCACAGAGATTAAAAAGCGTGCCGAGCTGAGGGGAAACCTGCACATCACCGCCAATACCTTCGACCCTGGGAATACGCTCCAATTCAGTGGAAAGTTGCGAACGCAGGCGGTTAATATCCACTTCCAGATCCATTAAAATAGGACGGATCGAACCGCTGTTCTGGTTTAATAACGCCAGCATCAGGTGGGTTGCTTCAATATATTGATGATCTCGCCCCAACGCTAGGGATTGCGCATCCGCAAGGGCTAATTGAAATTTACTGGTTAATTTATCTAAACGCATAATTGAAATCTCCAAAAACTCTTATACCAATAAAAGTGGTGGCAAATATTCAGGATTTCAAGGTAATTCGTTTAAAATTTGTTCGCAATGGGTAATGGGTGATGGGTAAATGTCGCTTTGGGCGAAAGCTTTGTCAAGGCCGCTCCTACTGCCTGCTAATCTATCCAGATTAAACTGGCCATGCGTCCGGTCTGGCCATCGCGGCGGTAGGAGTAAAACAGTTCCGGCTCAGAGAAGGTGCAGTGCTCGCTGGCAGTTATCTGTGTCACATCGATAGCCTGCAGGCGTAAACGGGCAAGCTGCTGCAGATCCGCTAAATAGCGCCCCTGATACGGGGTAAATGCTGCCGCCGCCTGCGCATCCTGCTCAACAAACTGAGCACGCACCTCGGTACCGACCACAAAGGCTTCCCGGCCGATACAGGGACCTAACCAGACAAGCAGCTGCTGCGCTGCAATCTGCAACTCAGCGCAGATAGCCAGCAGCGACTTTTCAATAATACCGTCACATAAGCCGCGCCAACCGGCATGAATGGCGCAGACAAAGCTGCCCTGCTGATCCGTTACTAACAGCGGCAGGCAATCGGCGGTCATCACCACACAGGGCTGCTTGTTTAGCACTGTCCAGGAGGCATCGCCTTCCTGTCCGCTTAAGCTGTCAGCTGCAAGTTTCAGCAGCCTGGTGCTATGGGTCTGCGTTAACCAGCATAATGACTCCGGCAGCGCCAGCGCAGCGCTCAGCAAACGGCGGTTTTCTGCAGCCACGGCAGGCTGATCCTGCACATGCAGGCCTAAATTTAATCCCCGATATGGGCCATCGCTATAGCCGCCCTGGCGGGTTGTGGAAAAGGCATGAATATGTGCCGGCGCTGGCCAGTTAACCGCAATAAGCTTCAGCTTGCTCATCATTTAGCGGGCATAAAACTGCGTATCGTCGCGCAATGCCTGTGCTAATTTCGCCATATCATCAGGCACAGGCGCATGCCACTCCATCTGCTCGCCGGTGATCGGATGCGTTAAACGCAGCATAGTGGCGTGCAGCGCCTGGCGTTTAAATTCACGCAGGGTGGTGATCAGTTTCTCCGAGGCGCCCTTAGGAGGACGCGGACGACCGCCATAAACCGGATCGCCGACGAGCACATGACCGATATGCGCCATATGCACACGAATCTGGTGGGTACGCCCGGTTTCCAGACGTAGACGCAGGCGCGTATGGGCGCGGTATTTTTCGGCCACGCGGTAATGGGTTACCGCATGCTTGCCGCCCGTCGGGTTAACCGCCATTTTGACACGATTGACCTTGTCGCGACCAATGGCGGCTTCAACACGGCCCCCCGCGGTAAAACAGCCCATCGCAATGGCTTCATACTCACGGGTAATTTCCCGAGCCTGCAGGCTGGCCACTAAATGCGTTTGTGCGGGTACGGTTTTGGCAATCACCATCAGGCCGGTGGTGTCTTTATCCAAACGGTGCACTATTCCCGCGCGCGGCACTTCGGCAATCTCCGGGTAATGGTGGAGCAGCGCATTTAAGACGGTGCCGTTAGGGTTACCAGCACCGGGATGTACCACTAACCCCGCAGGTTTATTAATCACCAGAATATGCTCATCTTCAAAAACAATATTTAATTTAATATCCTGTGCTTCAAAGACTACTTCATCTTCTAACAGGGCATCGACATTAAGCAGTTGCCCGGTGTACACCTTTTCACGCGGACGGCTCACCAGTTGCCCGTCAACTTTTACCCTGTCCGCTAAAATCCATTCCTTGATACGCGAACGGGAATAGTCCGGAAATAACGAGGCAAGCGCCTGATCTAAACGAAATCCTAATTGTTCGTCAGTTACTTCTGCGCTTAGGTTTAATTGTTGACTCATATATTGTTCTCTTTGCTCCGCTAGGGGGATTTAAATATTATTTAAGGAATTACACGGCAATCTTGTCACATTTTATCGTTTTTAACTTTTCTTTTTTTAGTCGATAGAAGATACTGTGCTTTTATCTGCATTGGCATTATAACACTTATGAACAAGATCCTCAGACTAATAACGACTTCCCTTTGTATTGTTTTATTAAGCAGCGGCTGCTCTTCCAAGAAAAGTGAACCGCCGAAAGTGGCTGATAAGACGCCCATTGCGCTTTATGCGGATGCCAAAAAAGCATTGGCATCGGCCAATTTCGAAAAAGCAGCAGAGGTGCTGGAGGCACTGGATACCCGCTATCCCTTTGGTCCGCACTCCAAGCAGGTACAGATGGATCTTATCTACGCCTATTATAAGCTTGATCAAAGTGCCTTAGCGCTGGCCAATATCGATCGCTTTATTCGCCTCAACCCAACCCATGCTGACCTTGACTACCTCTATTATATGCGCGGCTTAACGCATATGGCCACCGATCAGCATTTTTTCCAGAAACTGTTCGGCATCGAACGCTTTAATCGCGATCCGGGCCATGCATTGCAGGCATTTTCAGACTTCAACCGGGTTATTAACTACTACCCAGATAGCCTCTACGCGGCCGACGCCAGACAGCGCATGATCGCCATTAAAGATCGCCTGGCACGTTACGAAGTCGCCATCGGCCAGTGGTATATTAAACGCGAAGCTTATATTGCCGCCATTAACCGTGCCAAAATAGTACTCAATAACTACCCGGATACGGCAGCGACGGAGGATGCTTTAGAAATAATGATCACAGCTTATAACGCGCTGGGGCTGGTCGCGCCGAAGAAAAATGCACTGGCGGTGTTAAAGTTAAACTACCCTGACAATCGCCTGCTTAATCCTGAATTTTTCAATATCCAGTAAGAGCAGAGAGTAAAGGAGAGCTTGGCTCTCCTTTATTGAGGCAGCGTTAAATCGCTTCGTTATCTTCCTCACCGGTACGGATGCGGATCACGCGCTCAACAGGCGTGACAAATATTTTACCGTCACCAATTTTACCCGTCTGTGCGGTGTTCATAATGGCTTCAATACAACGATCCACATCTTCCGTTCTTACCACCAGTTCAATCTTTACTTTAGGCAGGAAATCCACCATATATTCGGCACCGCGATATAACTCGGTGTGTCCCTTCTGACGGCCGAAACCTTTCACTTCCGAGACAGTCATCCCTGTGATATCAATATCAGCAAGTGCTTCTCGAACATCATCTAATTTAAAGGGTTTAATAATTGCTTCTATTTTTTTCATGCAGTTCTCTTTATTTTGTTAATAACTGTTGGTTGTAAGATAAAAATAACATAGCTCCGGCAGCCTGTATCCAAACAGCGGGA